>CAIKNO010000193.1 GCA_903828805.1 uncultured Sandaracinus sp.
CCGGATCGGACGGCGGCCGCGGGGGCGCGGTGGCGAGAGCGCGGTGGAGGGCGAGGGCTGCGATGGCGGCGCGGCGGCGGGGCGTCGGCGTGCACCCTGCGCAGCGGGGCGGCGCGGCCGCCGCCGGATCGGTCGGCGGCGTCGAGGGCGACGGCGACGAGAGCGGCGCAGATTGCAAGGGCGGATCAGACGGCGCTGCGGCAGGAAAGCTTCTGAGGAAGCTCATATGCCGCGTAATGAGTAACCGTTTCAGGAAGATGAGGACGAAAATCTCGCAGCCTCTCCACCACTTATCGATTTCAGGTTGAGCGACGCGCCGACCATCTCCACACGGAGTCCGGGGCTGGTCCCGAGATGCGTCGCGATCGCCCTCGCGAGGGACGTGGAAGCCGCATCTCCGTCGGCGACGAGATACACCTCCGGGAACACGCGCAAGGCAAGCTCGGGAGGCACCGACAGCGTGCTGCGTACCGTGAGCCGCCCGGCGCATGCGCTGAGGACGAGGCCGCCGAGGACGAGACAGGCGAGGGCGCAGGCGGCACGCACGGGATGAGACGCTACGTGGGTCGCGGCGGGCCCGCTCACAAGCGCGCGTCGGAGAAGGTCACCACGTCGTCGATGTCGGTGGCGCCCGAGAGCAACATCACGAGGCGGTCGATCCCGAGCGCATTTCCACTGCTCGGAGGCACGCCTTCCTCGAGGGCCGAGAGGAACCGCTCGTCGAGAGGGTACACCGGCATGTTCTTCGACTGCCGCGCCTGCTGATCGGCCATCAGCCTTCGTCGTTGTTCGGTGGCGTCGACGAGCTCGCCGAAGCCGTTGCACAGCTCGACTCCGCGGACGTACGCCTCGAATCGATCGGCCCGGGGAGGGGGGCCGGGCAGCACCCGCGCAAGCGATGCCATCGACGCGGGCCAGTGGGTCAGGAACACGGGGCGGGTCCCGCCGAGCTGGGGCTCGATCTGCTCGGTCAGGATCAAGAAGAAACGGTCCTCGTCCGGCAGCACCGAGTCCATGGACACGCCGGCGTAACGCTCGAACGCCTCGTCGATCCGCAGTCGCTCCCACGGGGGTCCGAGCTCGAGAGGCGCGTGACCCTCGGTGCGTAGACACGTCGTGCCGAGGACGTCCATCGCGGCGGCCGCCACGAGCGACTCCGTGTCGCGCATCAGCGCGTCGGAGTCCTCGAGGGCGCGGTACCACTCGAGCATCGTGAACTCGGGCTGGTGATGGGTGCCCACCTCACCGCGACGGAAGCATCGGCAGATCTGGTAGATCCGCTCGAGTCCTCCCGCCAGCAGGCGCTTCATCTGGTACTCGGGGCTGGTGATGAGCCATCGCTCGGTCTTCGCGTGGCCGACCGAGAAGGCGTCGAGGTGCAGATCGAGGCCGGGGCTCGGCACCGCGAGGGGCGTCTCGACCTCGAGGAACTCACGCTCATCGAAGAAGCGTCGAACGCTCCGGAGCACGGCGGCGCGCGTGGACAGCATCCGAAGTCGCCTTCGTCCGTCCCGATGCAGGCGCACCCACTCTCCCGACATTCGAGGGAAGGGGGCCTCGGGGCTGTGCACCTCCGACAACCTCGCTTCATCGAGCACGGTCCCGGTCCAGGTCCCCTCCGCGAAGACCCACGCGCCGAGCGCGATGGCGCTCGCGGCCTCGGGTCGCTCAGGATGCGCGAGCACCGCCCCGGTCACGTCCTCGATTCGCCACTCGTTCGACACGACGGACGTGACGCGGCCCGCGACCGTCACCGGGAGTCCGGGTTCGGTGCGGGCCAGGTCTGCGATCGGAAGTCGGACCGCCCCTCGGATCACTTCCGGACGCGCTCGACGTACTCGCCGGTGCGCGTGTCGATCTTCAGCAGGTCGCCTTCGTTCACGAAGAGCGGCACCTGCACCGTGCAGCCGGTGTGCATCTTCGCGGCCTTCAGGGTGTTCGTGCTGGTGTCGCCCTTGAAGCCGGGATCGGTCTCGACCACGCGGAGCTCGACGAACGTCGGAGGCGTCACGCCGATCGGCCTGTCGTTCCAGAGCAGGACCTCGACCGGCATTTCGTCGACCAAGTAGAAGCGCCCGTCGCCGAGCTGGTCCGCGGTCAGCGGGATCTGGTCGTAGGACTCCTGGTCCATGAACACGTACCTGTCCCCTTCGGGATACAGGTACTTCATCTGCCGGACCTCGAGGTCCGCCTTGTCGAGCTTCTCACCCGTCTTGAAGGTCCGCTCGATGATGTTGCCGGAGATCATGTTCCGGAACTTCGTTCGGGTGAACGCCTGGCCCTTGCCGGGCTTCACGAACTGGAAGTCGACGCAGACGCAGGGCTGACCGTCGAGGAGGACCTTGAGGTTCTTGCGAATATCCGAAGTGTCGTACATGGGTGACGCTCGCGTTGGTGCCCGTGTTCGCGGGGCGCCGATGGTAGCGCAATCGAGGGCATCGCGCCCGTCCCCGTCCGAACGACCCGTTCACGGCTCGGAGTGGGAGAAGACCACCGTGGGGCCGGGGTGCCCACCGCCCTCGGGGCCCTCGGCCGTCAGCTGGACGGTGAATCCCGACGATGCGCCGGTGATCGAGGCGGTGCCGCGGCCTGCTCTCGGGTCGAATCGCAACGGTTCGGCGCGAACCGCCTCGTCCCCGTCCCCGGCGCCCGCACCCTCGTGGTGGAGAGACGCCTGGGGCTCGACGAGGATCCACACGACGTAGCGGTCGAGCCCCGGGCCCAGACGCTCCGGGGGAGGCAGTCCGACGGCCTCGACGGTGACCAGCGTCCGCCCTTCGTCCGTCGGCTCGAACTGCAGCCGCGCGCGGGCTCCGGGCGCGAGACGGGCTGACCTCCATCCCACTTCGCGCGCGCCGCCGCAGCCCCCCGCACCGAGGCTCACGAGGGCGACCAGCACGGCGGCGAAGCGGGCCATCATCTCCGGGGGCGCGGCGCAGACATGCCGCCTCGTCGCCGGCCGACGTCGGGGCCGCGGACCCGACGCCGTCAGGAGCGTCGACCGGCCCGGCGTGGAGGGTCAAGTCGAAGGCGGTCTTCGCCGGGAGGTCGGCGGGCTTGCGGACCCGACCATCCGGGGCTACCCCGGAGGTCCCGTGGCCGACGTTGACGAGGAAATCAGGGAGATCCGGCGCGAGATCATCGAGTCGCGGGGGCTCGTCATCAAGACGAGCAACCTGACGAACTCGCTGGCCGCCGACATCAAGTCGATCGCCAAGCGCCAGGCCGGTTACGAGCGCAGCTTCAACTGGAACAGCTGGGTGGCGTACGTGCTGTTCGCGGCCCTTTCGTTCCTCGGCCTGTGGTTCGCGACGCAGGCGCGCATCAGCGAGGCCGAGTCGAGCATGCAGCAGCTGCGGGAGCGCGAAGCCCAGCTGCAGCGGGAACTCGACGAAGAGCGCCGACGGGCGGAGCGCCGAGCGCGCGCGGAGGCCGGCGCCTCCCAGTTGTACCGCCTGATCCGGGACCGCCGTCGGGCCGAGGCCGTCGCGCAGTACCCGGAGGTCCGTCGCGAAGAACTCTCGCCCTCCGAGGCGGCCTTCTTCCGGGATTCCATCGACCGATTCCAGATCGACCTCTCGATCCAGTCCTACCAGGGCGGCCTCGATCAGGTCCGCACCGGACGGTTCGCGGAAGCCGCCGAGTCCTTCCAGGAGGCCATCCGGCTCGACGAGGATGGGACCCACATCCCCGCCGTGAAGCTCGAACTGGCGCTGGCGCTGCGGCATCTCGGGCGCGACGCGCTCGCCAAGGAGCTCGCGGCCGAGGTCGCCGAGCAGACCATCAACCGCGATCTTCAAGACGACGGCCTGCTTCTGTATGCCCAGTGCGCGGAGGCGATGGGCAACCTTGACGACGCGAGGAACGCCCTCCGCACGTACACGAGGCGCTGGCCCCGCACGGCGTTCTCCGTGGAAGTCCGTCGTCAACTGACGGACCTGAACCGTCGCGCGATGCGCGGAGACTCCCCGCCTCCAGGCTGAGCTCCGTCCTGCTCCGGAGCCGATGCCCTGTCCGCAGCGCATCGGCGGCTCCCGTGATTCTGCTGCGCGACGGGTGGGCTCCGCTAGTCTGTGCGCATGAGCGATCCTTTCATCGTGTGGTGCTCTGCGCCCGACCGGCCGACCGCGGAGCGACTCGCGCGGGGGATGCTCGAGGCGCGGCTCGCCGCCTGCGTGACCCTCGGCGCGCCGGTTCGGTCGTTCTACCGCTGGCGCAACGCGCTCGAGGAGGCTGACGAGATTCCGCTCGTCATCAAGACGCGTGCGGAACTCTACGACGCCCTCGAAGCGTGGGTCCGTGCGCACCACCCCTACGAGGTCCCCGAGATCCTCGGCGTCCCCGCGGTTCGCGGATCCGCCGACTACGTCGAATGGATCACGCAGGAAACGCGCACGGCGGAGCCGTGAAGGCTCACGCGTTGCCGATGGCGCGAAGCCCCGACCGAACGTCGAACACCCCTCGCTGCTTGGCCGCCGCGAGCACCTTGAGGGCCTCACGATATCCCCGGGTGAGCAGGTGTCGCGCATCGCCGCGGTCGAGGAACGAGTAGCGTCCGAGGTCGGCCGACACGTTCAAGATCGTGAGGTTCGGGTAGAGGCGGTGGATGAGATCGATCCCGCGCTTCTCCTTCTCCGAGAGGATGATGTTCGCGGTCTGACGCATGATCGCGGGCACCGAGCCGTGGACGAGCGAACGCTCGCCGGGGCGCGTCACGTGCGGGCGGTACACGTTCGAGATGACGACGACGTCGGCGCCTGCCTCGACCGCCAGATCGATCGACAACGTGCGGACCAGCTCGCCGTCGATGTAGTAGCGGTCCCCGATGCGGTAGGGCCGGAACAGCAACGGAACGCAGGAACTCGCGGCGACCGCCTGGCTGATCGGGACGTCATCGGTGTAGCCCTTGCCGAACACCACGCGCCCACGTCCATCGACGTCGGTGGCCGTCACGAGCAGCGGACGCGACAACGAGCGAAAATCATTGACCGGGAGACGGGCCGCGAGGAACCGCTCGAATCGGTCGATCGAGAAGAGCCCGCTCGTCAGCCACCCCGGCTTCCTCCACTGTTCGAACGTCGGGGCTCCGAGGAACGTTCGCCCGCGGAGCGCGGCCGGGTCGCGCCGCTGCCAGAAGGGGCGAAGCCAGTCCACCATCTGGTCGGCACCGAACCCCTGCGCGAAGAATGCTCCCGCGATGGCTCCGGTCGACGCGCCGACGAAGACGTCCGGCGTCAACCCCAGTTCCTCCATCGCCTTGATGACGCCGAGGTGGGCGATGCCCTTGGTGGCACCGCCGGACCCGACGAATGCGATCCGGGGGAGGCCGTGTCCGGGATGCTTGCTCGATGGTTCCATGGATGCGCTCGGGAACAGTCAGGGAAAGCCGTACCATGGAACCGACGGCGACGGACAAAGATGCGCGCGTCCCGGGACGTCGGCTTGCCCCTCCCGCTCCGGGGCCACGACGCTCCGCGGCGGGGCGCCGAACTCCGTGCGGACGCCTCACTCGTTCGAACCGTGTTCCGTCGTTGGTGGCTGCCCGAGGTCTCGCCGCGCCGTCGGCGCCACTCGCTCGGTGGGCGCTGTGTGACCGGTGGCATGCGCCTCGCGCGCGCGGTCGATGAGCGCGCGACGGGCCGCCCGTGCACGCCGTTCGGCGGCCGTGGCATACGTGCGCAGGGCGCCTCCGCCGATGAAGAAGACGGCGAGGACCAATCCGGGCAGCCACAGGTCATGCGAGTTCACGGTCCGAGTGCTCCGAGGGGGAGGTTCGCATTCGGCGGCGCGTCGCGCTTGCCGTTCGACGGCCTCGTGTGGCGCCGGTTGTCGTCGGCGCTCTGCCTCGCCGTGTTTCTGTGGGGCGCGCCCGTACGCGCGGCGGAGCCGGAGCGATACGACGTGCACGCGGTCTACGACGCCGGCTCCGAGATCCTGTCGATCGACGAGCGGATCACGGCGACGGTGCCGGAGGGCGAGACCGAACTGCGCCTCTGGATCTACGCGGATCGTCTCTCGGTCGTGCCCCCGGCGCTCGGAGAGCGGACGTGGCGCTGGATCTACCCGGGCGATGTGGACCTGGGCGGGGTCGAACTCACGCGGTTCGAGCTCGACGGCGTGTCGGCTCCTCCGCGGTTCGAGTCGGAGGATTCGGGCCTACGGGCGCGGGGCTTGCTCGGAACCGATGTCGTGGTGGCCGTGGAGGCGGGGCCGAGGAGGACCGTCGTGATCGACTTGTCGATGCGCCTCCGCATCCCGCAGCGCTTCGGACGACTCGGGCGGCGCGGGACGACGGTGTCGCTGGCGGCGCCATGGTATCCGCTGGTAGTCGACGGGCGGGACGGGTGGCGATGTTCGGTCCCCCACCATGTGGAGCTCGAGTCCGCTGGGCATCAGATCGTCCTCGGAGGCACCGCGGCGACAGGGCGCGCCGATCACGAGGGCCGAGGTCCGTATGTGCCGGCGCTGATGGCCCCGCGGCTCGACACGTGGCGAGGAAGGCTCGCTGGGATCGACGTGTCGTGGACCTCGTTCGAGCCCTTCGAACGTTCGTCGTCCGATGCGCGGGGCCTCGACGGATTGGGGGACGTGCTCGCGGTGGACCGAGTCGGCGTGCTCCGGAGGGCACTCGAGCCCGTCGCGGCGACGCTCCGCTGGCTCGGCGCGCCACTGCCGGAGCGTCTCGATGTGTGGACGGTGCCGTCGCGCACCGAGCTCGCCGCGACGGCACCGGGCACGCTGCTGCTCTCGGACCGCGTGGGCCAGGTCTTTCCGCTCGCGGAGGTCGAAGCGTTCGCGCTCGAGGCCTTGCGGCGAGCGCTCTTCGCGCGGCTCACCGAAGATGCGACCGACCGCCTCGACGAGGTCGGAGATCGACCGTGGGCGAACGACCTCCGCGCGGTCGTCTTGCTCGAACTCGACGCCGCGCGGCGAGGGAGCACCGCGCGGACTCCGCAGGAACTCCTCGCCGCGTTCGCCTTCCATCCCGCCATCGACCAGCTGCTCAACGCGCCCCAGGTGGCGTTCGAGGACGTGTGGTTCGCTTCGAGTGACGAGCCGGACCCGTACCGAGACGACCCTGCGCGCGCTCGGATGCCCACCGCGCGGGGCCGAGGCCTGCTGCAGAGCATGCGCGATGTGCTGTCCCCGGAGGCGTTTCGCCGTTTCGTGGCGCGCGTCGCCCGCGGACGATCCAGTGTGCGAAGGGCCCTGGAACGCGTCGCCCCCGAGGCCATGGTTCGTCTCCCGACGTGGCTCGATGCGCCCATGCTCGCGACGAACTATCGCCTCGGAGTCATTCTCACCGAGGCGCACGCGGGAGGTTACCGACACACGATCGAGGTGCTTCGCGAAGGGGCCCACCGTCGCGAGCCGGTCGAGGTCGAGGTCGAAGACGTCCACGGCCTGCGGGTGTCGGCGCGATGGGACGGGGACGGCCCCCGCGGCGTGGTGGTCCTGGTGACGCCCGCCCCACGCCGCGCCGTCACGCTCGACCCGCGTCAGCATCTCGTCCAGAGCGCCGCGGTGGCGGACGGGCCGCCGCGCGGAGATGACACGACGGACTTGCCGTGGCGTCTTCCCGTCTTGCAGGGCTTCGCCGTCGATGTCCTGGCATCGGAAGGCAACGTCACCGGCCTTCTCGACGTGGCGCTCCGTCGTCGGTACGACCTCGATCACACGTTCTCCATTCGGCTCGTGCGCACGGCGGCGCGCACCGGGGGCAGGTTCCGCTACCTGCAGGGCCTGGGGCCCAAGGTGCACGACAACCGCAGGGCGCTCGCGGTCGGCGGCGGCCTCGGCGTCTACTTCGTGGAGCCCGGGTTCGGGGGCAGTCGCGTCGGTGGGTGGGCGACCGAACTGGACGTGCTGCTGGCGCTGGACACGCGACGCTACCTTCACGACTGGCGTGAGGGCTTCTCACTGGCGTGGTCGACGCAAGCCACGACGACCGTGCGAGAAGACGGCGCAATTGGAGCCAGCGTCCGGGCCTCGGTCCGAGGGTCGAACGCTTGGGCGTTGGGGGTGCGGAACGTGATCGTGCTCGTGGGGCAGGCGGGGGTCACGGTCTCACCGGTCCTCGATGCAGAACGCCAGTCGCTCGGTGGGCGCTATGGACTTCGCGGCTTCGCCAACGATGAATTGCTCGGGACCTCGGCCCTGTTTCTCGTGGCCGAGCATCGGTTCACGGCGCTCACGGACCTGTCCCTCAACGTGCTCCATGCCGTCTGGGCGAGGGAGATCCAGCTCGCGTGGTGGCTCGGCGGTGGGGTGTTGCTGGGGGCGGTGGATGGTCGCTCGGCCGTGGGCGCGGCCGAACTCGGGGTCGGCGTTCGGGTGCACTACGAGTACGCAGGCATCCAGCCCGGCTTGCTCGCGCTCGACCTGGGTCTGCCGATCTCGCGCTGGATCGAGCGCGAACCGTGCGCCTTCAACGGCGGCTCGGGATGCGATCCGCGCGCGGCCGTCGGCTTCTACGTGTCGGTCGACCAGTACTACTGACCCGCCCCCGGTCGGCCGGACGCGCGCGCCTGGAGCGCCTGCGTCCACCTCGGGACGAGGGCGTCGTTCGCGCGCTTCGAGTCGGCTTGCCAGCCTTCCACCACCGCGGCCCGAAGCGTTCTCTTGGTGTCGGCATAGGCCTCGCGCGGCAGCGCCTCGAGGCGTGCCAGCCGGCGTCTGGATTCCGCGTGGAGCGCATCCGGCGCTGCGAGCCCGTCGAGCAGCCCGACCGCGAGTGCTCCTTCGGGTGTGAAGCGCTCTGCGCCGAGCAGCACGCGCTCGAGGTGGGGCGGCGCGAGGCGGTGCCGGAGCAGCCCGAACACGAAGGACGGGTACGTGAGCCCGGCCGCCACGCCCGTCATCCCGATGCGCACGTCCGCGGCGTCGGTGGCGATCCGGAGGTCGCAGCACTGGGCGAGGAGGCAGCCTCCGGCCACGGCGTGTCCGTTCACCACGGCGAGCGTCGGCGCGGGGTGCATGAACAGCGCTGACACCGTTCGCTCGAGGGCCATCAGGAGTTCGGCGAGGCCGTCTCGGTCCATCGACGCGAGCGCGTCGAGGTCCAGGCCGGACGAGAACGCACGGCCTGCCCCCGTCACGACGATCGGGCGCGTTCCCGCGTCCTCGATGCGCCGCGCGACGGCCTCGAGGGAACCGCGCGTCATGGTGTTGGGTCCGCGACCTTCGAGCGTGATCTCGATCATGGGGCTCCGGGGGTTCGGCCGGGCGCGCCCCGAGGGCTCCCGTGCCCGCTTCTTTGCCGCGTTTCCTTCGCTCCGGCACGCTCCCCGACGTGTCCGAGGCCGACCTTCTCTTCGATGCCTACCTGATGCACCTCAAGGTCGAGCGCGGCCTCGGGCTGGCCACCGTGCAGGCTTACGCCACGGACCTCGCGCGGTTCGGGGCCCACCTGGCGGAGACCCATGTCGAGCTCGCCGCCGTCGATGCGGGCGCGCTCGCTTCCTTCTTGCAGGCCCAGTCCGCACGCGGCCTCTCGGCGCGATCGCAGGCCCGCTATCTTTCTTCGGTCCGTGGGCTCTTCCGCTGGTTGCTCGCCGAACGGCACGTCGTCCGCGACCCCACCGAGCTCATCGACGGACCTCGAAAGGTCCGAAAGCTCCCGACCGTCCTCTCACGCGCCGAGGTCCTCGCGCTGCTCACGGCGCCCGATGTCGACGACTCACCGCTCGGGATCCGCGATGCCGCCATGATGCACACGATGTACGCCGCGGGGCTCCGCGTGAGCGAACTCGTGCATCTCGAGCTCGGCGACGTGAACCTCGAGACCGGCTTCGTTCAGGCGTTCGGCAAGGGACGCAAGCGCCGCATCGTCCCGCTCGGCGCACCGGCTCGGCACCGGATCGAACGGTGGCGGGACGCCGTTCGAGGGGGCTGGGCGGACGTCGCAGAGCGCTCCCTCTTCGTCACCGAGCGCGGCGGGCCGATGACGCGCCAGAACTTCTTCGGCCGGATTCGGTTCTGGGCCCTCCGGGCGGGCATCGGTCGCCCGCTCTCGCCCCACAAGCTGCGGCATTCGTTCGCCACGCATCTGCTGCTCGGCGGTGCCGACCTCCGGGCCGTCCAGACGATGCTGGGCCACGCGGACATCGCCACCACGCAGGTCTACACGCACGTGACGGGCGAACATCTCGTCTCGATGCACAGCCGGTACCATCCCCGCGGCTGACGTCCGCGCGCGGACGTGAATCGGCGTGTGACGCCACTCACGTCGACCGGTTTCTCGTCGGGTGGGCGTCCCCGACGACCGACGCCAGACCTGCGTTCCATGGTACAAGGCCGCGCCGGTCCGCTTCCGGCTGCCCATCGACCCTACGAATACCGCAGGGTGACCAGGAGGTTCTCGCCGATGACCCAGTTTCCGCAGCCCACCTCGGGCACCGCGATCTCGATGTCGAAGGATGGCACGCTGAACGTGCCGAACGACCCGATCATCCCCTTCATCGAGGGCGACGGGACGGGGCGCGACATCTGGAAGGCGAGCGTTCGCGTGATGGACGCCGCGGTCGAGAAGGCCTACGGCGGCACCCGCAAGGTCGTCTGGCACGAGGTCTTCGCGGGCGAGAAGGCGTTCCAGCAGTACGAGAGCTGGCTGCCCGACCAGACGATCGAGGACTTCCGGAAGTACCTCGTCGGCATCAAGGGCCCGCTCACGACGCCGATCGGCGGCGGGATCCGCTCGCTCAACGTCGCGCTGCGCCAGCTCCTCGACCTCTACGTCTGCCTCCGTCCCGTGCGCTGGTTCGAGGGCGTCCCCTCGCCGGTGAAGCGTCCCCAGGACGTCGACATGGTCATCTTCCGTGAGAACACGGAGGACATCTACGCCGGCATCGAGTTCGAGGCGGGCACCGAGGAGAACAAGAAGGTCCTCGCGTTCCTGAAGGAGAACTTCCCGAAGTCGTACGCGAAGATCCGGTTCCCGGAGTCGAGCGGGCTCGGCGTCAAGCCGGTCAGCAAGGAGGGCACGGAGCGTCTCGTCCGCGCCGCCATTCAGTTCGCGCTCAAGAACGGCCGCAAGAGCCTCACGATCGTGCACAAGGGCAACATCATGAAGTTCACGGAAGGCGCCTTCCGGAACTGGGCCTACGGTCTTGCCGAGACCGAGTTCGCCGACCGCGTGTACACGTGGGACCAGTGGGAGCGCACGAAGGCTGCCAGCGGCGAGGACGCCGCGAACGCCGAGCAGAAGGCCGCCCTCGCGTCGGGCAAGCTGCTGGTGAAGGACGCCATCGCCGACATCGCCCTCCAGCAGGTGCTCACCCGCCCGACCGAGTTCGACGTGATCGCGACCCTGAACCTGAACGGTGACTACCTGAGCGACGCCCTCGCGGCCCAGGTGGGCGGCATCGGCATCGCCCCGGGCGGCAATGCGAACTACGTCAGCGGACACGCCATCTTCGAGGCGACGCACGGCACCGCGCCGAAGTACGCCGACAAGGACATGGTCAACCCGTCCAGCGTCATCCTCAGCGGCGAGATGATGTTCCGGCATCTCGGCTGGTTCGAGGCCGCCGACCTCATCCTCAAGGGTGTCGACGGGGCCATCGGTGCCAAGACCGTGACCTACGACTTCGCGCGCATGATGGATGGCGCGACGCAGGTGAAGTGCTCGGAGTTCGGCGACGCGATCATCTCGCACATGTGATTTCAGGAGACCCAGCATCATGGCAAAGCGAAACAAGATCTCCATCATCGGCGCCGGCAACATCGGGGGCGAGCTGGCCATGCTCGTGGCCCGTCGCGAGCTCGGCGACGCGATGCTCCTCGACATCCCCGAGAAGGAGGGGGTGGCCAAGGGCAAGGCGCTCGACATCATGCAGACGGGGGCCCTCGAGGGCTTCGACGCCAAGGTCAGCGGCACGTCGAACTACGCCGACATCGCCGGTTCGGACGTCGTCATCGTCACGGCCGGGGTGCCGCGCAAGCCGGGCATGAGCCGCGATGACCTGCTCTCGATCAACCTGAAGATCATCCGGGCCGTCGCCGCAGGCATCAAGGAGCACGCGCCCGACGCGTTCGTCATCGTCATCTCGAACCCGCTCGACGCGATGGTCTACGAGATGAAGAAGCAGACGGGATTCCCGAAGTCGCGCGTCGTCGGCATGGCCGGCGTGCTCGATTCGGCACGCTTCCAGTGCTTCATCGCCGAGGCGGCTGGCACGAGCGTCAAGGAAGTCCGCACGCTCGTGCTCGGCGGTCACGGCGACACGATGGTGCCCGTCCTGAGCGCCTGCACCATCAACGGGATCCCGGTGACGAGCCTCGTCGAGAAGAGCGCGCTCGACGCCATCGTCGACAGGACGCGCAACGGCGGCGGCGAGATCGTCAAGCTCATGGGCACGAGCGCGTACTACGCGCCTGCGTCCGGGGCGATCGCGATGGCCGAGAGCTTCTTGAAGGACCAGAAGCGGCTGCTCGCCTGCGCCGTGTTCCTCGAGGGCGAGTACGGCTACAGCGACCTCTACATGGGCGTGCCGGTGGTCGTCGGAAAGGGCGGCGCCGAACGCGTCGTCGAGGTGAGCCTGGGGGCCGACGAGAAGGCGATGCTCGACAAGAGCGCCGAGGCCGTTCGCGGCCTGATCGCCGACTCCGCCAAGCTCTGAGGCAGTCCAGCCTTCGACGGGGCCGCCTCCGCGTGTCGGAGTGCGGCCCCGCGTCGTTCCGTCGCCCCCCGATCCGAACGAAGTGAGGGCGGTGCGGGCAGCCCCATTGAGTTCGGACCCCGACCTTCGCTAGAGTGCCGCCCCGAGCGAACCTCATGAACATCCACGAATATCAGGGCAAGCAGATCCTCGCCCGTTACGGGATTCCGGTCCCGAAGGGCATCCCCGCATTCCACGCCGCCGAGGCCGCGGCGGCCGCCTCGACGCTCGTCGCCGAGACCGGTAGCGAGGTGGTCGTCGTCACGGCGCAGATCCACGCCGGCGGTCGTGGCAAGGCGGGCGGCGTGAAGGTCGTCAAGGGCGCCGAGGCCGCGGAGGCCGCCGCCGCGAAGCTGCTCGGCGCGACGCTGGTGACGCCCCAGACCGGCCCGAAGGGCAAGGTCGTCAATCGCCTCTACATCGAGCAGGGCCTGCAGATCGCCCGCGAGCTCTACGTCGCCATGCTCGTGGACCGCGAGGAACGCCGGGTGGTGTTCATGGCGAGCACCGAGGGCGGCATGGAGATCGAGACCGTCGCGGCGGAGACGCCGGAGAAGATCCTCAAGCAGTGGATCGATCCGGCCACCGGCCTGATGCCTTACCAGGCACGGCGGATCGGCTTCGGACTCGGCCTCTCGGGCAAGACGCTCCAGGAGTTCGTGGCGTTCGCGACGAAGCTCTACGCGATGTTCATCGCCGAGGACTGCGCGCTCGTCGAGGTGAACCCCTTCCTCATCACCAAGGAGGGCTCGGTGTTCGCGCTCGACGCCAAGATCAACTTCGAAGAGAACGCGGCGTTCCGGCATCCCGAGTGGGATGCGCTGCGCGATCCCGACGAGGAGAACCCCGTCGAGACGGAGGCCAAGCACGCGGGCCTCAGCTACGTCGCGCTCGACGGCAACATCGGCTGCCTCGTGAACGGGGCCGGCCTCGCGATGTCGACCATGGACATCATCAAGCACTTCGGCGGTGAGCCCGCCAACTTCCTCGACGTCGGCGGCGGCGCGACGAAGGAGCAGGTCACTCAGGCCTTCAAGATCATCACCAAGGATCCCGCGGTGCGCGGGATCTTCGTGAACATCTTCGGGGGCATCATGAAGTGCGACACGATCGCGGCCGGCGTGATCGCGGCGACGCGGGAGGTCGGGCTGCAGGTGCCGCTCGTCGTGCGTCTCGAGGGCACGAACGTCGAGTTGGGGCGGACCATGTTGAAGGAATCTGGACTCGCGATCACGGCTGCGTCCGACATGAAGGACGGCGCCCAGAAGATCGTCGAGCTCGCAGGAAAGGGAGCCTGAGAGATGGCCATTCTCGTCGGACCTCAGACCCGTGTCATCGTGCACGGGATCACCGGCACCGCCGGTTCGTTCCACGCCGATCACTGCCTCGCCTACGGAACGCAGATCGTCGGGGGCGTCACCCCCGGCAAGGGCGGCTCCTCGTGGGAGGGCAAGACCAGCGGCAAGTCGGCGCCCGTGTTCGACACGGCCTTCGACGCGGTCCAGCAGACCGGGGCGAACTGCTCGCTCGTGTTCGTGCCGCCTCCGTTCGCTGCGGACTCGATCCTCGAGGCCGTCGATGCCGGCGTGGAGCTGGTCGTCTGCATCACCGAGGGCATTCCGGTGAACGACATGCTCAAGGTGCGGCGCGTGCTGGACAGCCAGACGCGCACGCGGCTCATCGGTCCGAACTGCCCGGGCATCATCACGCCGGGCAGCGCGAAGATCGGCATCATGCCCGGGCATATTCACCGGCCGGGCCACATCGGCGTGGTGTCGAAGTCGGGCACGCTCACGTACGAGGCCGTGCACCAGCTCACGAGCCTCGGGCTCGGCCAGAGCACGGCGATCGGCATCGGTGGCGACCCCGTGAACGGCACGGATTTCGTGGACGTCCTCAAGATGTTCAACGACGACCCCGACACCCACGGGGTCATCCTCATCGGCGAGATCGGCGGCAATGCCGAGGTGGTCGCCGCGGACTACATCAAGAACCACTTCCGTAAGCCCGTGGCTGGGTTCATCGCGGGCGCGACCGCGCCTCCGGGTCGTCGGATGGGCCACGCCGGCGCCGTGATCAGCGGCGGCAAGGGCACGGCTGCGGAGAAGCAGGCGGCGCTCATCGACGCGGGCGTGAAGATCGCGCCGACGCCCAGTGACATGGGCACCACGCTCCAGTCGCTGCTCTGAAGCCTGTCGTCGAGGATCTGCCGCGCGAGGTCCTCGACGTCGCGCGCAGACTCGACGGGCATCGAGCGTTCACCTCACGATGGCCGTGTCGGCGTCCTGGACGTCGGCACGGCTTTCTGCTTGGAGCCGCCTTTGGCACGGGAGCACGGGCGCATCCTCGCGATGTGCGCTATAGCGCGCCGCGCTGAGCCTCGTATTCACAGGAGAAGTTGACCCCATGGCCATCGAGAAGACGTTCGCAATCGTGAAGCCGGATGCAGTCGAGAAGAACCACATCGGCGGCATCGTGGCCCTCGTCGAGAAGAGCGGCCTGAAGGTCCGCGCGATGCGGATGATGCACATGACCCGGCCGATCGCGGAGGGCTTCTACCACGTGCACAAGGCCCGCCCGTTCTTCGGCGAGCTCGTGGAGTTCATGACCCGCGGTCCGTGTGTCGTGATGGTCCTCGAGGGCGAGAACGCCATCGCGACCTGGCGGGAACTGATGGGCGCCACCGACCCGGCGAAGGCCGCGGATGGAACGGTCCGGAAGCTCTTCGGGGCCAACGTCGGCGAGAACGCGAGCCATGGCTCGGACGGGCCGGACACGGCCAAGTTCGAGATCGGCTGGTTCTTCCCCGGCTACGAGGTCTGAGTCTCCGAAGAAAGCCCCGCTGCGTAGGCCCCGGAGGGTCCGCGCGGCGGGGCTTTTTCGCGTCCTGGCGCGGGCCCCTGTTTCAGGCGGCCGGGGGGTCTTCGCCGGCCGACCCGTTCTGCTCCGGAGGAGCCGGGAACAGCTTCGAGAGCACGATGGAGCCGAGAAGCAGCGTGGCCACGATGCCGAGCGAGAGCGATGTCGGGAAGTGGTCCCACCCGATCAGGTGGATCAGGTCCGCCGACAAGATCTTCAGTGCGATGAAGACCAGCACGAGCGCGACGCCGGTCTTGAGGAACCGGAAGAGAGGCAGAAGCGTCTGCAGGATGAAGTAGATGCTCCTCAGGCCGAGGATGGCGAACATGTTCGACGTGAACACGAGGAACGGATCGGTGGTCACGGCGAAGATGGCCGGAATCGAGTCCAAGGCGAACACCAGGTCGCTCACCTCGATGACGCAGAGCACGAGCAGCAGGGGCGTCGCGGCCCAGCGTCCGCCTTCGCGCACGAAGAATCGGTCTTTCCGATATTCGTCGACGAGCCGACCACCCAGCAGCCGGCTGACCACCTTGACGGTGCGGCTCTCCTTCACGTCGTGCTCGCCGTCGTCGTCCCCGCCGAAGAGCAGCCGACCGCCGGTCCAGAGCAGGATCGCGCCGAAGATGTACAGGATCCACGCGAAGCGCTCGACGAGGGCCGTGCCGGCGAGGATGAAGCCGCCTCGCAGCAGCACGGCGCCGATGATCCCCCAGAACAGCACGCGGTGCTGATAGGACGACGGCACCGAATAGGAGCCGAAGATCAGGATGAACACGAACATGTTGTCGACCGACAGGGCCTGCTCGAGCAGGTAACCCGTCAGGAACTCACCCGTCGCGCGGGGCCCGAAGCCGTCGAGGCCGTACAACAGTCCCGCGAAGGACAGCGACAGCGTCACCCACACGCCGGTCCAGACCACGGCTTCGCGGAATGTCACATCGCGTGTCTTCCGGTGAAACACGCCCAGATCGATGGCGATCATCACGCCGATGAACGCCAAGAATCCGACCCACAACATCCACGTATCGACGGTTCCGACCATCCCCGGTGCTCCTGCGGCGATGCCTTTGCTCGGAGGTCCTCACCTCTCGGACTCGTCGGCACGAGGCCGCGTGAACAAGTCCCTCCGAACGGCGCCGAGCCTCGCATGAATTCGGGGCCGGCGCCCCCCGTCGCGATCCTTGCCCCGGGGGGCCGCGCTCCCTAGCCTCCGGCGACGATGAAACGTCGTACGTCGCAGCACGACCCGAACCTGATCGTCACCGTCGAGTCGCGTCGCCCGCTGCTGTACTCGGAGGGGCCGAGCGCTGCGCTCGACCGGCCCGCCCACGTGCGGGCAGGGTCGGGTCTGGCTTGGCTCCCCATCGACGGTGTGCCGCGCCTGGTCGTCGCTCAGGACGACACGAGCTTCCTCGCCGTCGTCGATCCGAACACGGGCCGAGTCGATTCGATCCAGCTCGATCATGCCGTCGAGGGTCGACGCCAGTTCGACGCCGGCCGAGGCAACAAGGCCCACAAGCTGGACCTCGAGGCGGCGTGCGTGGTCCATCATGCCGGGCGGGACCGGGTCGTGGTCTTCGGGTCGGGCTCGTCGCCCGCGAGGCAGCGCGTCGTGGTGGTCGAGCCGCGCGGTCCGAGTGCTCGTCTCGTCGATGCGACCCCGTTCTATGCGGCACTTCGCGCGTGCCATGCCTTCTCGGGCAGCGAGTTGAACGTCGAGGGCGCGACGGCGCTCGGGAGTTCGATCCTCCTCGCGCAGCGTGGCAACGGTCAGCCCCGGGGCGGCCTCGCGGCGGTCGACGCGACGTGCGAGTGGCCGCTCGTGGCGGCGCTCGAGTGGCTCGATGCGCCCGGCCCTCAGGTGCCGCCGATCTCGGGTGTGGTCCAGTGGGATCTCGGATCGATCGATGGCCTTCGCCTCACGTTCACGGACCTGAACGCGCGCGAGAACGGAGTCGTCGGGTACCTGGCGGCCGCAGAGGCGTCCCCAAACGCCATCGATGACGGCGTCGTGCTGGGCACTGCCTGGGGGTGGTTCGACGAGAGTGAGGCCCGCTGGGCCCTCATCCGGAACCCGGACGGGACGCCTTTGCTCGACAAGGCAGAAGGATTCGTGTGGTCCGCCGGCGGCTCCGGGCGCGGGTTCGCCGTCCTCGACAGCGATGATCCAGCGCGCGCCTCGGAGCTCCTGGAGCTGTCGTTCGAAGGGCTTCCAGGGCGCGGTTGACGAACGATTCGTCGCACTTCATGCTCCGCTCTCCAATTCCCACGTCGGGATAGTCAAGAATCGGGAGGGTGGTCGAATGGGTCTTCACATCGGCAGCGTGGCGCCTGACTTCGAGCAGGACTCCACCCAGGGTCGAATTCAGTTTCACGCGTGGGCGGCGAACCGCTGGGTGATTCTTTTCTCGCACCCAGCGGACTACACGCCGGTGTGCACGACCGAGCTGGGGCTCGTCGCGAAGCTCCGAGGGCAGTTCGAGAAGCGAAACGCCCAGCCCATCGCGCTGAGCGTCGACCCGCTCGAGTCGCATCTCGGCTGGGTGAAGGACATCGAGGACACGCAGGGCGTGGTGCTCGACTATCCGATCCTGGCCGACCCCGACCAGAAGGTCGCCCGCCTCTACGACATGGTCCACCCGGAGGTCGACGCGAAGATCACCGTCCGCTCGGTGTATTTCATCGACCCGAACAAGAAGATCCGCGCGATCATCACCTATCCGCCGAGCGCGGGTCGGAACTTCGAGGAGATCCTGCGCGTGCTCGATTCCTTGGCGTTGACCGATCAGCACTCCGTGGCGACGCCGGGCAACTGGAGGGACGGCGACGACGTCGTGATCGTGCCGTCCCTCAAGGATCCGGAAGTGATGAAGCAGAAGTTCCCCAAGGGTTGGAAGGAAGTTCGGCCCTACCTGCGCGTCACGCCGCAGCCCAACCGATGATCCAGGCGCGGACGTCGGGCGGTCGGCGTGCCCCCGCTGCCTGACGCTTTGCCGACGGGCAAGGGGGCCGACGGCGCCGGCCGCCCCATCGTGAACAGCGACTCCGTTCGATGGGGCGCGGGTGCGCCCGCATCTTGCTCGGGCTTCTCCGAGCATGACGACCACGGCGGCGAGACGGGTCCGGTCGCGGCAGGATGCCTCGGGGTACGAGCACGCCCGTGCGGGCACGCCCCTGGACCTTGCCTGGTTGGCGTTCGCGCTGCGTTCTCGCTGGCGGTGGCTGGCGGCGTCCGCGGCGCTCGGGCTGGCCGCGGCGATGCTGCTCTCGTCGGCGGAACGCCCGACGTGGCAGGCGGAGGCGCTGCTCGCCCCCGAGGTGGAGGTGGACCCGACGGACCCGCTCGCGCGGCAGTCGGCCCTCCACGCAGGCGCTCGGTTTCTGATGCTCCCCTCCGTGGGCCGCGCGGTGCAGCGGGCCCTGGGAGGGTCGGTCTCTCTCGAGTCCGTCCACGCGCGACTCGATTCGGAGGTCGACCGCGAGGCGGGGGTGATACGAGTGCGGGCTCGAGGGGAGACCGCGGCCGCCGCGCGTCGACTCGCCACCGTCGCGGTCACTGCGTTCATGGATCAGCGGCGTGCCGTCGAGTCCGACCGCCTGTCGGCGGTCGCCGCGCGACTCTCGGCGGAGTCCGGGGCAGCCCGCGCGCGCCTCGACCGGGCGCGGGCGTCGTACGACGCGTTCCGCGCGGCGCATGGCATCGATGACCTCGCTTCGGACCGAACCCGTGCGATCGACGAGGCCGCGCGGTGGCTCGCGGCCGCGGACGAAGAGAGCGTCGATTCGGCCGGAGGAGAAGCCCGGACGAGGGCCCTCCGAGCGGAGGCGCGGCACCTCCCGCGACTGCAGGCGACGACGACGAGCAGCACCGACCTGCTGGGTGCGGAGCTGGCACGGGCCCGCACCGAGCACGCAGGCCTCGAGGCGCTCTATTCGCCCCGGCATCCCCTCGTGATCGCCGCCGATGCCCGCGTCCGCGGGCTGGAGTCGAATGTACGGCAAGGGGGACGGGCGCTCTCGATCGACGTCACGCGCGGCGGCAGCCCGCTGCGTCAGACGCTGGAGGCGCAGTTGTCGCTCGCGGTGGCGGACCGGGCGACGGCGCATGAGCGCGAGGAGAACCTGCGGGCGCTGGCCGTGCAGGCTCGTGCCCGCGTGCGCGTGCTGTCCGAGGTGGAGGGTGAGGCTGCCGAGAGGCTGTCCGAAGTTCGTGTCGCTGAGGCCCGGATCGAGAGCCTGCGTCGAGACACGGCGGCCGTGGAGGATGCGGCCGTCGAGCCGCGGACCGGCTACCGAACGCTCGCGGCGGCGTTCGTTCCCCCGGGGCCTTTGCCTTCGTGGGCCCGCAAGGCAGCGCCCGGGGCGGGCGCCTTGGTCGGCCTCCTCCTCGCGGCCTGCGCCGTGGTGTGGCGCGCCCGGGGCGGCGGCCTTCGCCCCCACACGCCGGCGGAACTCGCGTGGTGGGCGGGCATGCCGGTGCTCGGTGCCTCCCGCTGGCCCGCCTTCGGGGAGGACCTGCCCCTGCTCGCGGCCGAACTCGACGACCATGCCTCGCGCAGCGGAGGGTGCACGCTGGTGGTGAGCGCGCGTCCCGAGGATCGACCCCTCGCCGAGGCGCTCGCGGCGCGATTGGCCTCTTCGTCGCAGGCTGCGCTGCCGCCGGGCGACGAACTCGTACCGGCGAGGGGCGGGAAGGAGCCGGACCCGGAAGAGTCGCTGGAGGGCGCCGGCCTCGAGGACCCCTCTGCGCGAGATCATGGGGCGAGGACGCTCGAGTTGCAGGCGTCCTCGGGGGCCGTCCTTCGAGGGCAAGTGTCGATGTCCGAGCGTGCGCCGTCCGACGATGACTCGTCGCGTCCTGAAGCGCCCGAGGGACTGTGGATGTTGGCCATGCGATTTCCGCTCGGACGGCGAGAACGGGACGGGACGAACGGCCTTCCGCGCGGCCTTGGCCAACCGTCCGGACCGCGGCACCAAGAGGCGGCGCGGGCTCGGGCGTCGGTCCGGGTCTGGACGGGGCCTCTGGAGGGCCCGGCGCTTCGACGGATCGCGCGTTTCGCAGATCGTGTAATCGTCGTCGTGCCGAAGGGCGCGCTCTCTCCCGTGGAGCTCGCGGGCCTCAAGACCCGATTTGGACGTGAGGACGGGATTGCCCTCGTCGTGGTGGGACTCGGCGATGCGGAGTCGGCCCTCCGAGATCGGTGGGGCGATGTCGACGAGTTCTGGAGTCCGGGCGAGACGTGAGGGAATTGGCGCTCTCGGAGCGGTGGTCGTCCGCGATGTGGAATTGACCCTCTCGCGCCGATCGAGTATCGCTGGATTCTGGGAGGCGCGATGTTTGCGCCTCGCCAGCACAGCAGGAGTAGCGATGAATCTTCCCCAGGAAATCGAATCACGAGTGAAGAAGTTCGTCTCGGAATTGAACGAACTCGTTCGCACCGAGGCGCTGCGCGCCGTGAACCAGGCATGGGGTGGGGCGACCCGAGGCGTCCTGACGGCGTCGGAGAAGTCGGGCGTCGGGGCGGGCCAGA
>CAIKNO010000194.1 GCA_903828805.1 uncultured Sandaracinus sp.
ACGGCGTTGTCCTCGATCACCCCGTCCATCGACCGCGGCGGTCCTCGAGCGAAGAGGCGACGTTCGCTCCGACGACCTCCGCATCGCCGCGCTCGACGAGCGCCATCCATCGCGGGGTCGCCACCGGGCGCGCCGAGGCGGCGTCGACGGTCGGATCGCTCGAGGAAAAAGGAGTGGCTTTGCGTCCGAGAGGGACGATGCTGGGCACCGAGATGCGGAGGAAGGGACTCATCGCGGTCGCGGTCTCGGGCGCGCTCGCGGCCGCCTGCTCGGTCGCGGCTTGGTCGTATTGGTGGATTCCGAATCAGCAGATCTCGGACTTGAATTGGCTGCAGCATGCCCGCGCGGAGGAATTGCGAGAGGCATCGCAGTGGGTGATGCGATGGCCCGTCGGGAACCACCACGACGCATGCATCTACCTCGAGAGGGTGGGGACACGAGAGTCGATCCCGATCATCGACCGTGCGCTTCCCTGGGTGGATGACTCGGAACCGCCGCGACGCCTGGCTTCGTGCTCGCTGGGTCACTGCGTGGAGGCGCTCCGGACGCTGCGCTCGACGCGCCTCTTCGATCTCCACCACACCCCCCAGGGAGGTCCTCACCGAGAAAGATGGTGACTCGCTCGATCCCGCGGTGCTCGCGGTGCTCGCGGTGGCCTACGCGGCCCCGCTCGACGTCGCGAGATCACATCCTGCACATGGCGCCTTCGCGGCACCGCCAGCGAAGTGTGTCGTCCTCGCCCAGGCGCGCCTGCGGAGTCCTGGCCCTCGGCTCACTCCGAGGCCTGCCCCGTGTGGCACCTCCAGCGAACCATGTCGTCTTCACCGCGGCGGCAGCCGCAGTGGACGTAGGTGTCGCCTTCTTCCCGTCCGCCGTAGTGACAGGCCTGCCCCTCACGGTGCACGCGGCGCCGTCGGCGGGGTGCGCGCGCGGGCAGCGAGGCACCGCGGCACGGCGAGCGGCGCCTTGCTGGGCGAGCGAGAAGGGGACGAAGGCGAGGGTGAGCGAGAGCGCGAGGAGGGAACGTCGCACGAGTCGTATGCCTGCAGCGTCGCGCGCACGGCCCTCGAGCGGCTGCGGGACACGCGACGATGCAGGCAGCCCTGGGCGTCCTCAGATCAGGATGACGGCGCCGTCCGGCGGCACGACGATGTACACGTCGCGCTCGTCGAGCCGGGCGACCCCGTTGCCCAGCACGACGATGCGGGCCCGGTAGATCTGGGCCGTCGCGGGCGGCATCACGAAGTCGTTATAGAACTCCACCGTGAAGTCGACGCGGCTCCCGGGCACGACGCCGTAGAACGTCGTCTCGTCGAGGCGGGTGAAGCTCTCGGCGCTCGGGCCCGCGATGCCGTCCGCGGAGAAGCCGCGCAGCGGCACGACGGACTTGATGAACCCGCGGGCGTCCGTCCCGTCGGGGTTGCCGTCCACGTTCTCGGTCGTGGTGTTCACGTCTTGCGGGGTGCCGCCGACGAGCGCGGAGATGCCATCGATGATCGCGTCGGACACGAGGCCGGCCGAGGCGTCGAACACGAGGGGGCGGCCCGACCCATCCACGCTGCCCGTCAGCCGCGCCATCGCCTCCTGATCGGGTCGGCCGCCGCCGTCGACCGCCACGCCGATGAAGCGCGCGCCGATGCCGTTCAGCGCGGCGCCGGCCTGGGCGAAGGTGTGGGGCGGGGGCGAGATCCCGGAGTAGGCCTCGCTGCCGCCCGCGCCGTTGTGGAACGTGATGTCGCTGACCAGCACGATGATGGGCAACGAGCCGGAGCGGAAGCACGGATAGCCGAGGCGACGGCCCGGATCGTCGGGGATGGCGGGGCATCGCCGGGGAGGCAGCGTGAAGCGCTCGGAGCCGAGCGACCACATGCCGCCCTCGCCCGTCGCGACCTGATAGAGCGCCTCGGTCTGCGACTCCGGCAGGTCGTTGCCGTTGCCGAGCCCGAGCGAGTTCAGCGTGGACTGCACGGCGGCGACGTTGCTCGTGATGTCCTGCAGGTTCTCGTAGACCACGTCGCCGGCGACGCCGTAGCCCCCGCTGGAGCAGGACGGATCGAAGATGCCGCACGCCCCCTCGAACGGGAAGTCGTCGTGGTGGCCGACGCCGAGCTGGACGTCGCGGATCCGCGTCCCGAGCTCGCCCGCGATCCGTGCCAGCGACGAGCGGACGTTCTCGATCGGCGCGCCCATCGAGCCGGTCGTGTCGATGAGGAAGTAGACGTCGGCCTGGGAGATGTTGGTGCCGAACGTCAGCTCGCGCGTCTCGCGCGGCGCGTTGTAGGGGAGGACGACGAAGAAGTCGCTCTCGGGGATGGTGCTCGCCGCGTCGGTCGGATCCGTCATCGTGCCACGGACCTCGCCGAGGTCCGTGACCCCGTCGTTGTCGGTGTCGCGGTCGTAGGGATCGGTGCCGATGCCGCGCTCTTCGGCGTCGGTGAGGCCGTCGTTGTCGCTGTCGACGTCGGCCCAGTTGGGCTGTCCGTCGCCGTCCGCGTCGGGCCGGCTGCACGGGACCGAGCCCAGATGTTCCTCGGTGTCCGGGATGCCGTCGGCATCGGAGTCGGTGTCGCGGTCGTTGCCCACGCCGTCGCCGTCCGAGTCCGTGCTGGCTTCGGCGTCGTCGGCGACGCCGTCGCCATCGGCGTCCTGACCGGGGTCACATCCCGAGAGCACGCTGGCGTCTGCGCCGGGACCCGCGTCGGCGCGGCCTGGGCGCGTGGAGCCGGTCGTGCACGCGGGCACGACGAGGGCGAGAAGGGCGGCGAGCAGCACGCGCAGGGACGCGGGCGGGGTCGAAGACGTCATGGGGGACTCCTGAAGAGAGGCGACCGCCGAAGCCTACACGGACCTCGGGCCGAGGGCGAAACGACGCGGTGAGCACGCCTCGGACGGAGCCGGGCAGGGCTCGTCAGGGGGCCACGAGGTCGGGTACCCTTCGCGCATGTCGACGCACACGCGGGGTCTCGTCGGTCGGAGTTCGGCTCTTCTTCTTGCGCTCTTCGTGTTCGGGTCCGCGTGCAGCGAGCCGATGCCCCCACCGGGTCGTCGGTGCAACGCGCAGCGCGACTGCGGCGAGACCGAGGTGTGCGTCGATGGGCTGTGCGTGTCCGCGACCGATGGCGGGGCCGCGGGTCGGGACGCCGCGCCGGGCTTCGACGCCGGTCCCGCGCGCACGCTCTCCGGCGTTCGGATCGAGCCGTCGACCGCCGCGCTCGAGGCGATCGACGGGGCCCCGGCCCACGCAGGCGTTCACGGCGTTCGCGGTGTACAGCGACGGCACCGAGCAGCCGGCGTTCGGACCGCGCTTCGCCATCGACACCCGCGCGACGGGCGAGCTCGACGTGGCCAGTGGTCTGTTCACCGCGAACGGCGTCATCGGCGGGGCCTCGACCATCACGGTCTCCCTCGACAACCCCGCGGGGGGCACGTTCGATGCGGCGGCCATGCTCTCGGTGCGCCTGTCGAGGACGGTGCGGATCGGGGACGTCCCCGCCGACGTCGATGCCCGCTTCGACGCTCTCGTCGGCGTGGAGGACCCCGCGCGCGAGGCCGGGGTGAGCTATCCGCTCGATCAGGTCGTGATGCCGCAGAACGTGTTCCCGGCCGACGTTCAGTGGACGCGCGGCGCGGCGGGCGACCTCTACCGGGTGACGCTGGAGAAGCCGAGCGCGCGGCTGGTCGCGTACGTGGCGTTCGATCCGTCGATGCATTGGACGCCGGAGACCGCGGGGTGGCGGGCCGTGGCGCAGACCGAACCCGACGCGCCGGCGACCCTCCGGGTGTCGCGGCTCGAGGCGTCGAGCGGCGAGCTCGTGCTCGGCACGCCGGTCGCGATGAGGTTCGCCCGCGCCGCGCTCACCGGCAGCGTCTACTACTGGGACATCGCGAGGGGTCGAATCGTGCGGATCGACGACGGCACGGCCGTGCCGGTCGAGTTCATGCCGAACCCGCCCCTCGATGCCACCGGCACGTCCCGTTGCGTCGGTTGCCACTCGGTCTCGAACAGCGGCCGCTACATGGCGGGCCGCCTCGGCGGTGGCGACAACATCGGCGCGGTCTTCGACCTCACGACGGACCTGACGGCCGCCTCCGCGCCGACCGTGTGGCCGACGACGCCGTCGACGCAGCGGTGGTGGTTCTCGTCGTGGAGCCCCGACGACACCCGGATGGTCGTCGCCTTCAACGACTCCGACGCACTCTCGCGCCAGCTCCGAATGGTCGACCCGTTCACGGGGGCCCAGTTGCCGGTGAGCGGCGCGCTGCCGAGCGGAACGCACCCCGCCTGGTCGCCCGACGGGACGAAGATCGCCTACATCGCGAACGCGAATTCGTGGGGCGGTGATTTCACGTCGGGAGACATCGCCATCCTGCCGGTCACCGGGCTCGACGCGGTCGGACCGACCTCGGTCATCCACGCGGGATCGAGCCTCTCGGGGAGCGTGCCCTCGGGCAGCGCGGACAGCTATCCGACGTGGGCACCGGACGCCTCGCGGATCGCGTTCGCGCACGGCACGGGCACGCGGAGCGACCGGGACCGCAGCGCGCTCTATGCGATGGGGCCCGACGGGAGCGGGGTCGTTCGGCTCGATCGGGCGTCGCGGGGGGCCGACGGTGCGTACGCGTTCCAGCCGCGTTTCTCGCCGTTCCAGCAGGGAGGCTTCTTCTGGTTGAGCTTCCTGTCGCGCGCACCCTACGGAAACGTGGTGACGGGCACGGCGCGCCCGGACCGCTCCGTCCCCGTGCAGCAGATCTGGGTGACGGCCATCCGCGTCGATGCCGCGCCGGGGGAGGACCCGAGCAGCGTGCCCTACTGGCTTCCCGGTCAGCGGACCACGTCGCAGAACATCAGCGCGTTCTGGGCGCCGCGCGCGTGCCGCCCGGACGGGGACGCCTGCAGCGTCGGCAGCGAGTGCTGCGGTGGAGACTGCCGACCGGACGCGGGCGGTGCGCTCGTGTGCTCGCCGCCGCCGCCCGAGCGATGCCGGAACGACGGAGAGACGTGCACGACGGACGCCGACTGCTGCGCGGGCATGGGCCTCAGCTGCATCGGGAACGTCTGCGTCGCCGGCCCCGGGTGAACCGGCTTCGCTCCGCGCGCCGCGGGACCGGTGCCGCTCAGCGTCCCGCGAGGGCGGCGAGCTCGCCGAGCGTCGGGCTGGCGAGGCCCGACGTGGCGAGCATGTCGAGGGTCGCGCCCGCGCGCACCGCGACCGCGAGGGGCGCGAGCACCTCGCTCGCACGGGGTCCCACCGCCGTGCCGCCGAGCACGGCGGCCGTCGACGCGTCCACGATGACGCGCAGCACGCCGCGCGCGTGGCGCTCCGCGCCGACCCCCTCGAGCACACCGCGCAGGCTCTCATCGAAGGTCAGGGTGCGGACCTCGAAAGGACGGCCGCTGCGGACGGCCTGCTGGGCACTCAGGCCCACGCTCGCGACCTCGGGCTCCGTGTAGACGGCCTCGACCCACGCGGGCTCGTGAGGGAGCGGCGTGGACGGTGCGGGGAGGCCCGCCGCGACGCGCCCCGCGATCCAGCCCTGGGTGCCGGCCTTGCTCGCCAGGTAGGGCGCACCCGCGGCATCGCCGGCGGCGAGGATCGACGGCACGCTCGAGCGCATCGACGCATCGACCGCGATGGCGCCGTCGCGGTCGCGTCGGACCCCGAGGGCGTCCAGGCCGAGGGCGCCGAGGTCGGGCCTCCGGCCGATGGCGACGTAGGCACACTCCGCGGTGTACGTGCGCCCTCCGTCGAGCGCGGCGAGCACGCCCTCCGCCTGCGCCGTGACCCGCAGCACCCGCTTGCCGTGAACGATCTTCGTGCCCCGCTCCATCAGCACGTCGCCGAGCGAGTCGGCCAGTTCCCGGTCGAAGTCCGGCAAGATCCCCAGCTCGTCGAGGAGCCACGTGACCTCGACGCCGAGCGAGGCGAACGCGTGCACGGCCTCCGCACCGGAGGCCCCGCCCCCGATCACGAGCAAGCTGCGCGGAAGGTCGCGCAGCTGTCGGACGTGACGCGGCGCCAGGATCGACGTGCCGTTCGGGCCGCCCGCCTCGCCGAAGAACCCGTCCGGAAACGCGGGCACGGAGCCCGTCGCGACGACGGCGGCGTCGAAGCGCTCCCGGGCCGCGGGGCGGCCCTCGCGCGTCAGCTCGACGGCGTCGGGCGCGACGAACGTGGCGGTGCCGTGGATCACCCGCACGCCGGCGTCCTCGAGGCGCATCCGTAGACGCGCCGACTCGACGGACACGACCCGCTCGATCTCCTCGACGATCCCTTGCAGACCGGCCGCGTCGAGCCGGCCTTCGGGGTTCTTGGTCGGGTCGCTGGTCCCGGCCCGACGGGCGGCCGCGCGTCGATCGGCCGCGGCGTGCAGCAGGACCTTGCTCGGGACGAGGCTCGCGTGGGTGGCGCGGCCGCCGATGGGCTCCGCCGCCACGAGCGTGACGCCGGCCCCCGCGCGGGCTGCCTCCACCGCCGAAGCGACCCCTGCCGGGCCGCCTCCGATCACCATCACCTCGCGCGTGGACTGCATCGGCGCTCCTCCGGCGCGGGACATCGCACGTCGCCACGCCGGGGCAAGCGGAGGCCTGGGGGGCAGGGACGCGACCGACGGGTCGGGCCCCCGCGCGCCGGACGTCGGCTAGACTGCGCGCGGACGTCCCATGAGGAAGCGCGGCATGCGATGAGGTCGATCTGGCTCTCGGGCCCCATGGGCAGCGGCAAGTCGAGCGTGGGACCGATCCTCGCCGCGGACCTCGGCTGGGACTTCGTCGACATCGACGCGCTCCTCGAGGCGCGCCACGGCCGCTCGGTGGCCGCGCTCTTCGCCGCGCACGGAGAGCCGGGCTTCCGTGCCCTCGAACGCGAGGCGGTCCTCGCGCAACGCGAGGCGTCCGGGCCGGCCGTCGTCGCGCTCGGCGGGGGGGCCGTGCTCGACCGCGAGACCCGGCGCGGGCTCCTCTCGTCGGGGGTGCTCGTCACGTTGCGGGCGCCCGTCGACGAGCTCGTCCGCCGCGTGGGCAGCGGTGAGGGGCGCCCCCTGCTGGCCGGCGGGGTGCCCGTCGAGGTGCTGGGCGCGCTGCTGAGCGCGCGGGCGTCCGCGTACGCCGAGTGCCATGCGGAGGTGCAGACGGCGGGGCGGACCCTCGAGTCCATCGCGCGGGAGGTGCGCTCGATCGCGTCGTGTCCGCCGGTCGTCGTGCCCCTCGGTGAGAGGACGTACCGCGTCGAGATCGGTCGGGGGACCGCGGCCAGGCTGGGCCGTCGGTCGGTCGAAGCGGGGGTCGGGCCGGTGGTGGTCGTGGTCGGTGACGTGAACGTGGCGGACAAGGTCCGGCGTGCGCGCGCCGACCTGGAGGCGGTCGGTCTCCGGACGACGGAGGTGCTGCTGCCCGCGGGAGAGGCGCACAAGCACGTCGCGTCGGTGGAGGCCATCTGGGACGCGGCCCTCGAGGCCGGCATCGATCGGGGTGGGGCCGTGGTCGCGGTCGGCGGCGGCGTGGTCGGGGACCTCGCGGGGTTCGCGGCCTCGACGCTGCTTCGCGGCCTGGCGTTCGCGCAGGTCCCGACGACGCTGCTCGCGATGGTCGACAGCTCCGTCGGGGGCAAGACGGGCTTCGACCGCGCGCAGGGCAAGAACCTCGTCGGCTCGTTTCATCAACCCCGGTTCGTGCTGTGCGACGTCGATGCGCTCTCGACGCTCGACCCCGACGAGCGACGTTCGGGCCTCGCAGAGGTCGTCAAGGCGGCGTGGATCGAGGGCGAGGCAGCCGTGCAAGCGCTCGAGGCGAACGCCGAGGCGCTGCACGCGGGGGACCCGGACGCGACCCTCGCCGCGGTGCGGACGGCGGTCGCGCTGAAGGCGAGGATCGTCTCCGAGGACGAGCACGAAACGGGCGACCGGGCGTTGTTGAACCTCGGACACACGCTCGGTCATGCGATGGAAGCGGCGAGTGGATACGCCATGCGCCACGGCGACGCGGTGGCGCGGGGCATGGTCGTCGCGTTGCGCGTGGGCCGTGCGCTGGGACGCGGTCGCCTCGAGGACGAGGTCCGGATGGTCGCGCTGCTGCGCCGTCTCGGCCTCCCCATCGATCCCGCGCCCTTCCTCGATGCGCAGG
>CAIKNO010000195.1 GCA_903828805.1 uncultured Sandaracinus sp.
GGGCAGGGGATGGGCGTCCGAGAGGTCCTCGAGGACCTCGTGATCGGTCGAGCGCCCGGTCTTCGTCTTCTTGCCCGCGGGCAGGCCCAGCTCGTCGAAGAGCACGGTCTCGAGCGCGCGGGGCGAGGCGACGTTGAACGCGTGTCCCGCGAGCTCGTGACAGCGATGCTCGAGCGCACGGGCGCGGGCTTCGGTCTCGACGCCGAGCCGCGCGAGGCACGCCACGTCGACGAGGACCCCGACGGACTCCATCGTCGCGAGGACGCCCTCGAGCGGCATCTCGAGCGTCTGCATCAGCGCCGTCAGTCCCTCGCGTTCGAGCCGACCGCGCTGCCACCGCCTGAGCTCCAGCACGCACGCGGCACGCGCACAGGCCAAGAGCCCCGCGCGTTCGACGTCGAGCTCCGAGACGCGGGCCTTCGTGCCCCGCGGCCCCTTCGGGAGCATCGACGTGAAGCTCGCCAGCTCTTCTCCGAGGTCGAAGCGAGCACAGGCCTCCAGGTCGTGGGCGTGGCGCTCCGCGTCGAGCAGGTAGCTCGCGAGCATCGTGTCGAAGTCGGCTTGCCCGACCGGGAACGGCACGCCTCGGCGACGCCACACGAGCGCCTCTCGCTTGAGGTCGTGCCCCACACGCGCAGGGCTCGGCTGGGCCACCAGGCCGCGGAGCGCCTCGGCGACGGCGTCCGCCGAGGGCTGGACGGGGCGCCCGAGGTAGACGTGGCCGATCGGGACGTAGACGGCCTCGATCGCCTCGTCCTCCCACCACGCGAACGCCAGCCCCACGAGCGGCGAGACCAGCGGGTCCTCGCCCTCGAGGAGCGTCAGCACCACGAGCTCCCCCGACGCCCGCGACCGCTCGAACAGCGCCGGCAAGAGGGCGGCGTCCGTCTCGATCCGGCCGCGATGCGGCGCGCGGACGGGGCGCGCACGCGACGGGTCAGCGGCGCGCGGAGCCGCCTCGGACGGGGCGAGGCCTCCCGCGTCGGTCGGCGGCGCCGACCGCACCGGCACGAAGGCGGAGCCGGCCGACGCGCTCGCTTGCCCCACGGTCGAGGCGCCGGCCCCGAAGGTCCGCTCCAGTTCGTCGAGGGCGCGGCTCAGTTCGAGCTCGGTCAGCAACGCGCGGAGCGCCTCGAGGTCCGCCCCACCGTAGCGGAGCGCCTCGAGGTCCCACGGGATGTCCACGTCCTCCCGGAGCGTGACGAGTTGCTGCGAGAGCATCGCGAGGTCGCGGTGTGCGGCGAGCTTCTCACGGAGGGACTTCTTCTCGACCTGTTCGAGGTTCGCGTAGAGCGCCTCGAGGGAGGGGAACTGCGTCAAGAGCGCGACGGCGGTCTTGGGACCGACCGACGGCACCCCCGGGACGTTGTCCGACGTGTCGCCGGTCAGGGCCAAGAGGTCCCGCACCTGCGCGGGCTGCACGCCGAGCTTCTCGACCGTCTCGTCGGGACCGAAGACGCGCTCGCGCATCGAGTCGAACATCACCACGCCATCGCCGACGAGCTGAAGAAGGTCCTTGTCGGCGCTCGCGATGACGACCTTCAGGCCGTCGGCGCGGGCCTTCTTCACGACGGTCGCGATGACGTCGTCCGCCTCCATGCCCGGGGCCGAGAGGCACGGGATGTTGTACGCCGCGGCGACCTGCTGGACGCGAAGGGCCTGCGGAAGCAGGTCGGCCGGCCGCTCCTTCCGGGTCGCCTTGTACTCGGCGAAGAGGGCCTTCCGGAACGTCCCCGGGCTGTCGACGGCGACCGCGAAATACGCCGGGCGCCGCTGGGCGACGAGCTTGTTCATCATCGCCGTGACGCCATGCACCGCGTTCGTCGGCTCGCCCTTGCTGTTCGAGAGCGGTGGCACCGCGTGGTACGCGCGGAACACGTACCCCGACAGGTCCATGACGTAGAGCGTGTCGGGATCGGCGGGCGGAGGAAGACGGGCGGCGGACATGGCCGCCGCATCGTAGTGCAACGGGGCCCGGACGGCCCCCGCGTTCAGTCGGTCTGACCGACGGTCGTCGCGCCGCAGTCGACCACGTACCCGATGGCCCGGAGCTGGGCGCACGTCTGGGCGTCGATCTGGGCCGCTTCGCGACGCAGGCCCTGGCGCGCGTGTTGATCGGACGAGGTCCAGTGCCCGCGATCGACCGAGCCCAGGTACTGACCGAGCATCACGCGCAGGAAGCGCCCCGCGATGGGGCGGTCGGAGATCGACAGCTCGTGCTGCTCGTCGGGGTCGCGCTCGAGGTCGAAGAGCGTGATGTTCAGCCCCCGCAGGATCAGCTTGTAGCGCCCGGCGCGGATGACGCGTCGGTCATCGAGGAAGTCGGAGAACGAGACCTGCGGCCCCTGGGCGACGTCCCCGCGGATCATCGAGGCGAGGCTGGGAAGCTCGGCGTCGCGCAGCCCCTCGACCCCCGCGTACTCCGCGACGGTGCGGGCGACCGACCCGGAGCTGACCGAGTGGGCGATGCGCTGGGCGGGGACGCTGCCGGGACGCCAGACGAGCAGCGGCACGTGCAGAAGCTCCTGGTACACGCTGTGACCGTGTCCCCAGCTGCCGTGCTCGTGGAATTCCTCGCCATGATCGGCCGTGATGACGACGAGCGTGTCCGAGAGGACGCCGGCGCGATCGAGCCGCTCGAGGAACTGCCCGAGGCGGAAGTCGTGGTACGTGATGGCGCCGTCGTGAAGGGCCGTCAGCCGCGTGACGTCGCTCGGGGTGAACGTGACGTCGGGCGGATTGCGCTTCGCCCGCTCGAGCAGGTCGCCCGTCATGCGCGGGCGCACCGGCCCCTCGTAATCCGTACGGGCGTCGTACGCCTGCCAGTAGGCCTCCGGCGGGTCGTAGGGGACGTGGGGATCGATCGTGTGGACGTAGGCGAAGAAGCGCTCCTCGCGGTGCTGCTCGATCCAGTCCCCCGCCTCGTCGAAGACCTGCTCGGCGTCCGTGCTGCGGTTCTCGCGCAGCATGTTCGTGTAGTGGTCCCACCCCTGGTCGAAGCCGAACCGGTCCGACACGTAGCCGTTGGCGATGAACGAACCGGTCGCGAACCCCGCGCCGTCGAGGGTCTCGCTGATCAGCTCGGCGCTCTGGGGGACCCGTGCGGCATCCGTCTTGGCGCCGTGCGTCGCCGGCGTCAGCCCGGTGAGCACCGACGCCACGCTCGGCTTGGTCCAGTTCTCCTGGGAGCTCGCCCGCTCGAACACCGTGCCCTCGGACGCGAGGCGATCGAGCACCGGCGTGCGCACCCGGGTCCGCGGGTTCCACGGGCGGAGCTTGCTCGCGCGCAGCGTATCGATGAGCACGACGACGACGTTCCGCACCGTCCGGAGCTCGGCGACCTGCGGCGGCGGCACCATGAGCGCCGGGGCCGACCACGCGACGCGACCGGCGCCGGCCCCGTCGACCACGAGGTCGAGGCGGA
>CAIKNO010000196.1 GCA_903828805.1 uncultured Sandaracinus sp.
CCCGCGGCGCGCTGATGATCCAGACCATCCCGTGGGCGCGCGTCTTCCTCGATGGGCGCGACACCGGTCAGAACACGCCGGTGCGAAGCATGGCGGTCCCGGCGGGCAGCCACCGGATCGGCCTCCGCACCAGCGACGGTCAGATGCACGAGGTCACCGTCGACGTACCCGCCGGTGAGACCACCCGGGTCGTGCGTCAGTTCTGAGCAGCGCGGTCGCGCCCGGAGGCCGTCGAGGGCCGCGTCCGGGCGCGGTCGTGCGTCAGCGCCCCCGACGGGTCTTCGGGCGCGTCCGCTCGGCCTTCGTGATCGGCTTCTTCGTCGGCTGCGTCGCCACGGCCTTTGCGGCACGAGCAGTGCGCGACGTGACGCTCGGGGCCGGCGCCGGGCGCGGCGCGGGGGCGCGTTTCGTCTTGGTCTTGGCCTTGGGGCTGGGCGGCGGCGTGATCGCCTTGTCGGGCGGGGCGGACGAAGGGGCCCGGGCGGGTCGGGAAGGGCGCTGGGCGCCTGTCGCGGCGGGTGTCGGGAGCGGCTCTTCGGGCGGCGTGGGCGCGCGGGCCCCGCTGTCGTCCGGCCCTGGGGCGGGGCCGGCGTTCCGCGCGGGGGGCAGCGTGATCGAGGGCGAGGTCTCGTCCCGCGTCTCGGTCCGCTGCGCGCCGAGTTTCAGTCGCCGGATGACGGCGGCCTTCTGCCGGATCTTGTAGGCGTCGTGGGAGGCGTCCCCGAGCTCGTTCGCCTGCTCGGTCTCGCGGTCGATGACCTGGAACTCCGCCTGGGCGAAGACCACGTGGCCCAGCGCCGCGCTGGCAGCCGGGCCGTGGTCGAGCGTCGAGCGCGGCAGCCGCACGGGCATGTCCACGACGAAGTGCACGACCCGGTAGCTCGGGGCGGTGAACCGGTTGTCGACGAGCGCCGCGTCGTCGTCGTCGTCGCCGACCCTCTGCAGCGCGGCGCCGAGCTCGCGGAGGTGGGGGTCGGCATCGCAATAGCGCCGGAGGTCGAACATCGTGTTCGTCGTCTGCCCCGGCACCACGTAGTTGAACGGGAACAGGTGACGGGTCAGGTAGCCGAGCACCGGAAAGATGTCCTCCGGGGTACGGGTCACGATGCGGAACCGGAGCTTGTCGTAGATCTGCGCCGCGTGGGTCTCCTTCTTCGAGAGGAGCTTCGAGTACAGCGAGTCGCGGTTCTTGCGGCCGCCGATGAACTCGAGGATCGGCAGGCCCGCGGCGAGCATGCTGCCGATCACCCGGTAGACCTTCTGCTCGACCAGGTGGAACACGTCCTGATCGGAGACCGGCAGCATGTAGAGCAGCTCGCGGGCCTCGAGGTGATGGATGATGTGCATCACCTTCAAGATCGTGCAGGCGCAGAGCTGTCGGTGGCCGCGGCCGCTCGCGAGCACCAGGAGGCCGCCGAGGTCGAGCTCGGCCACGGGTCTCGGGATGGGGAAGTCGAAGTTCCGCCGCAGGTAGGCGATCGCGCTGTCCTTGACCGCCTCGGCGCGGGCCCGCTCGGACGGGTCGTCGAGGTCGACGTCGAGGACGCCGAGCAGCTCCCGGGCCTCCTCCTCGGTGCCGAGCGCCAGCCTCGCCCAGTCGATGACCGAGCCGCCCCGCAGCACGAGCCGGATGTTCTCGAGATCCGACAGCTTCAGCTCGCTGAGCGAGCGAAACGTGGGAACCCCGGCCGTCGGCGTGACGCTCATGGTGATCCTCCCGCAGTGCCAGCCCCGACTCTACACGGGACGGCCCGAGCGACGGAACCTTCGTCGCACCGCGTTCGGTTCAGGACCGCGTTCGGTTCAGGACCGCGACTGGTCGGAGGCGCCGTGGCTGGAGGAGCCCGACCCGTCCCGGCTCGCCGAGCGCGTCGCGCTGCCGCCGCTGCGCCCGAGGCCGAGTGTCCCGAAGAAGATGCCGAACGTCACGCAGAGCACGAACAGGTTGCCCACCAGCGCGCCGTTGCAGCCGCCGAGCAGGGGCAACGCACAGGCCGCGAGGGCCAGGGGCAAGCGCATCGTCGTGGTGGTGTTCGTCGTCATCGCGTGCTCCATGAGTGGCTCACCCGGAGAGGGTGTGAGATGTAGGCAAGTTACACACAGAGGATGCGAAGGCCAACTAAGTAACAGACGGAACGCGCCCTGCCAAGCGCCTCTGTCGTGGGTTGGGGGACCACCGACTGCGGCTGCCGGCTGCCAGCCTCTTGCCTTTCCGCGTCGTGGCGTGCATGAGCGAGGAACCCCATGAGCGCGTCGATTCCGCCCCCCGAGGGTCCCGAGACTCTTCCCCTGCTGCCCCTGCGGAACTCCGTGCTGTTCCCGGCATCGGTGGTTCCGGTCAACGTCGGTCGCGCCCGCTCGGTGCGCTTGATCGAGGAGAGCTTCGGCCGCGACCGCCCGACGATCGGGGTCGTGGCCCAGATGGGCGCCGACGTGGAAGACCCGGACTTCGGCGAGGTCTACCAGTTCGGGACCGTGGCCCGGGTGCTCAAGGTCATCCGGCTCTCGAGCGGAAACTACTCCGTCGTGCTGCAGGGCATCTCCCGGATGCGGCTGATCGCGCCGGCGGGCCGCGACCCGTTCATGCGCGCGTCGGTGCAGCGGATCCACGAACCGCCCGCCCGCGATGCCGAGATCGACGCCCTCGCGTCGGCGTTGCGGGAGTCTGCGCGGCGCCTCGCCGAGGTGTTGCCGCAGCCCTCCCGCGAGCAGTCCCTGGTGCTCGACAACGTGTCCGACCCCGGCGCGCTCGCGGACCTCGTCGCGAGCAACCTGCCGGTGGGGACCGCCCACAAGCAGGCGATCCTGGAGATCCTCGACGTGCGCGAGCGGCTGCGCCGCATCGGCGAGCTGGTGACCCGCCAGTCGCAGGTCTACCGCGTCAAGAAGGAGATCTCGACGATGGTGCAGGAGGAGATGTCGCGCACCCAGCGCGAGTTCCTCCTCCGCCAGCAGATGAAGACCATCCGGCGCGAGCTGGGCGAGGCCGAGGACGACGACGAGGTCGAGCAGCTCCGGGAGCGCATCGCGCTCGCCCATCTGCCGGCCGAGGCCGAGAAGGCCGCGCGCAAGCAGCTCTTCCGCATGCGCTCGATGTCGCCCCACGGCGCCGAGTACGGGGTCTCCCGCAACTACGTGGAGTGGCTCGCCGATCTCCCGTGGGACAAGACCACCGCGGACCGGCTCGACGTCGGCGAGGTTCGGCGCGTGCTCGACGAGGACCACCACGGCCTCGAGCGAATCAAGAAGCGGATCGTCGAGTACATCGCGGTCCGGAGGCTCAAGAGCGACATCCGGGGACCGATCCTCTGCTTCGTGGGGCCCCCCGGTGTCGGCAAGACCTCGCTCGCGAAGTCCATCGCCCGCGCGACGGCCCGGAACTTCGTGCGGGTCGCCCTCGGCGGCGTGCAGGACGAGGCCGAGATCCGAGGCCATCGCCGCACCTACGTGGGCGCCTATCCCGGCCGCTTCGTCAGCGGGATGAAGGAGGCCGGCTCCCGCAACCCGGTGATGCTCCTCGACGAGATCGACAAGCTCTCGAGCGAGGGGCGAGGCGACCCCTCGGCGGCCCTGCTCGAGGTGCTCGATCCCGAGCAGAACCATTCGTTCACCGATCATTACCTCGAGGTCTCGCTCGACCTCTCGCCCGTGATGTTCATCGCGACGGCGAACCGCAAGGACACCATCCCGCGGCCGCTGCTCGACCGGATGGAGATCATCGACCTGACGGGCTACACCCGCGACGAGAAGCTCTCGATCGCCAAGAAATTCCTGGTCCCCAAGCAATTGCGGGAGCACGGGCTCTCGCCGGGCCGGCTCGACTTCACCGACGAGGCCATCGATCGCCTGGTGGACGAGTACACCCGCGAGGCGGGCGTGCGGAACCTCGAGCAGAAGGTCGCCGCGGTGTGCCGTCACGTGGCGGTGCGGCTGGCCGAGGGCGAGGACGTCGCGCAGCTCGCCGATGGCGAGTACGTGGAGACGGTGCTGGGCGCGCCGCGCTTCGACCGGCCGGCGGCCGAGAAGGTGGGGCTTGCTGGCGTGAGCACCGGGCTGACGTGGACGCCTTCGGGCGGTCAGCTGATGATCGTCGAGGCGTCGCAGATGCCGGGCACCGGCCAGCTGCACCTCACGGGCAAGGTCGGCGACGTGATGAAGGAGTCCGTCGCCGCGGCGCTGACGTACATCCGCGCACGGGCCGACCGGCTCGGTCTCCCCATGGATTTCCTGACGAAGATGGACGTGCACGTGCATCTGCCCGGAGGGGGCGCGGCCCGGGACGGCACGAGCGGCGGCGTCGCCATCTTCGCGGCGCTCGCCTCGATGCTGACGAAGCTTCCGGTCCGGCCCGACGTGGGGATGATCGGGGAGATCACCCTCCGCGGGAACGTCCTGCCCGTCACGTCCATCAAGGAGAAATGCCTGGCGGCCCACCGCGCCGGGCTGACCCACCTGGTGATGCCGCGGCGGAACGAGGCCGACCTCGACGAGGTGCCGCAGGCCGCGCGGAAGGACCTGACGATTCATCTCGTGTCCAAGCTCGACGAGGTGTTGCCGCTGGTCCTCGAGCTGCCGGCCGGCGCGGAGAGCCGTCCCTCGATGGTGGACGGCGGGGCGTCGGCCTCGAGCTGAGCCGGGTCCTGCGCGTGCCGACCTCCTCCGCGGCTCCTCCGCCTCCACCGTCTCGCTGGTCGCGCGTCCGGGCGCGGCTGTCGCGGGCGTGGCCGCGCTCGCGCGCGGACCGGGTCGCGCCCGCGGTGGGCGCGGCGTCCGCGTTGGCGCTGGCGGGGTTCTCGCCCCTCACCGGGGTGCCGGGCCCGGAGAGCGCGCTCGTGCTCGGACTCGTGCTGCCGCCCTTCGTGTCGGCGGCGGCCGCGGCGCGGGTCGCGCGGACACGGGCGCTCGTCCGCGAAGGCGCCCCGCCGTCCTCCGTCGCGGGCGTGCTCGGCGAGTCGCTCGCGGTCGCTCTCGCGGCGTGGGCGCTTCCCGCCGTCCTGCTCGCCGTCGATGCGCTGCGCGTGCGGTGGTGCGCGCCGGCCGAGGGGCTCTCGTTCCTGGTGCTCGGACCCGGCGCGGGGGTGCTGCTCGCCGCCCTCGTCGGCACGGTCGTCGGCGCCCTGGTCTCGGGTCCGAGGGCCGCGGTGGCCGTGGCGTTCGGGGTGCCGGTGCTGTCGGCGCTCGGGACGGCGTCGCTGCTCTACACGACCCCGGCGATCTTCGCGTACGGGCATTTCTTCGGATATTTCCCGGGCACGCTCTACGACCCGGAGGTCGCGGTCGAGGCCGCGTACCTCACGTTCCGCGCGCTCTCGGCCGCGCAAGCGCTCGGCCTCGCGTCGCTCTGCCTCGGGGGGCTCGATGCGACGACGCTCCGCTTCGATCGCCGCCGCGCGCGCGCGGGCCTGCCGATGCTGGCGGTCTCCGCCCTCGGGTTCGCGGCGGCGCTCGCGGGCGAATTTCGGGGCGAGGACCTCGGCCATCGGAGCACGGCGGCGTCCATCACGGAGCGTCTCGGCCACGTCGCGCACGGCCGCGCGTGCGATGTCGTCGTGCCCCGGGGACTGCCGCGCTCGCAGGTGAACTCCCTGGTCGAGGACTGCGACCTGCGGGTGGCGCAGGTCGAGCGCGCGCTGGGGCTCGGGCAGGGGCCGCGGATCACGGCGTTCTTCTTTCGCAGCGAGGACGAGAAGCGCGCGCTCATGGGGGCGGGTCGGACGTACATCGCCAAGCCTTGGCGCAGCGAGGTGTACCTCCAACTCTCGGGCTGGCCGCATCCGGTCCTGCACCACGAGATCGTGCACGCGGTGGCGGCGCGCATCGCCCGCGGACCCTTCCGCATCGCGGGGCGCTGGGGTGGATGGCTTCCGTCCGCCGGCATCATCGAAGGACTGGCGGTCGCCCTCGCGTGGGATGCGGGGGACGGACTGACGCCGCATCAGTGGGCGCGCGCGATGCGGGATCTCGACCTCGCGCCGTCGATCGCCGAGACCGAGGGGCTCGGGTTCCTCCTGCAACCGGCTTCGCGCGCGTACATCACGAACGGCTCGTTCGTGCGGTGGGTGCTCGAGACCCGCGGGCCTTCGGCCGTCCGTGCGCTCTATCGGAGCGGGGACTTCCGCGCGGGGCTCGGCGTGGACGTGGCCCAGGCGGAGCGGGCGTGGCGCGCGTGGCTCGACGAGGTGCCGTTGCCGCCCGAGGCGATGGAGCTCGCGGCGGCCCGCTTCGAGCGTCCCGCGATCTTCTCGCAGGTGTGCCCGCATCAGGTCGCGTCTCTCCGGGCGCAGCTCGCGGCCGAGCTCGCGTCCGGGGACGAGGCGCGCGCGATACGGACCTGCGCAGAGGTGCTCGACATCGACCCGCGAGATCCTTCAGCGCGGGTGTCGCGCGCGATCGCGCTGGCGCGTGGAGGCCGGCTCGACGAGGCCCTCCGCGGGCTCGCGGAGCTCGAAGGCCCGCCGAGCGCCGGGGGACCGGTCGTGCGGGCCGCGCGGATGGGGATCGGCGATGCGCTGTGGGCGTCCGGACGGCGGGCGGACGCGGCGGCCCAGTACCGCGCGGTCCTGCAAGGCCCGCTGCGGGACGAGGATGCCCGCCAGATCGAGGTCCGTCTGCTCGCCGTCGAGGACGGGGCCGTGGGGGCCGCTGCGCTTCGAGAGCTGCTCGCGCCTTCGCCGTCGCGTCCCCACGACGCCGCGACGGCCATGCACGCCGCGACGCAGATCTCGGCGGTCCGCGTCGACGGACTCGGCCCGTATCTCGAGGCCCGCCAGCTCGTGCAGCGCGAGCGCTTCGACCTCGCGGCGCCGCGCCTCGACGCGGCCCTGGCGCGGGGCCTGCCGACGCCTCGGCTCGCCCGCGAGGCCCGCCGGCTCGAGGGGCTCCTCGCGTGCGCGTCGGCCCGGGCAGGGCGCTGCGAGGAGGTCTGGACCGAGATCCGGGACGAAGCGGGCTCGACCGAGGCCGAGCGCGTGGAAGCCCGCGACTGGCTGGACCGGCTCGCATGGACGCGCGCCGTCGCCGGGACGGCGCCCTCCGCGGCCGCGCAGCACGCGCCCTGAGGGTCGCCGGGACGGCGCCCTCCGCGGCCGCGCGGCATGCGCCCTGAGGGTCGGCGCGGCACGCGCCTCGAGGGACCGCGAAGCGCCGGTGCGTGGCCCGCTCAGCGGGCGGCGATCCGCACCGACGCCTCCATCATCGAGGCACCCGTCGCCCTGCGGTCGGGCCACGACGCGCGGGCGACGAGCTCGGAGAGGGCCGTGGCGATCGCGGCGACGGCCTCGGTCCGGGAGGCGAGGGCCTCTCCGGGTCGGACCGCGAGCATGGCGCGCGCCTGCACGACGTGGGCCTCGAGGCGGGCCGCGGCGGCACGGCCGTCTCCGCCGGTCACCTCCACGCTGGCCTGCGCCAGGGCCTCGGCGAGGTCCGCGTCGAGCACCGCCGCGCCCGCGCCAGCGACGATCTCGACCGGCCCGGAGGCGACCTCGAGCGCGCCCCCGCCCTGACCTTCGGGGCCTCCGAGCGCCGGCTGCCAGCGCGCCCGCACCGTGGCGACGGGCCGCACGTCCCGGCCCGCGGCGACGTGCACCGGCACGAGCAGCACCTTCTCCTCACCGCTCGCGAGCGCGGGCAGCACGAGCCGCACCCCGCCCGGCACCGCGACGAGCCCGCTGTCGATGGGCGAAGCGAGCACGACGCCGGGCGCGAGCTGGACGTCCACCGTGACGTCGTGCGCGGCGACCCGGCCGCGGGCGGCGAGCTCGGCCTCGAGGATGGGCCCGAGCTCGGCGGTGCGCGGTGCGATCCGGAAGTGCCCGTGACCCGACCCGGCGAGCGCGCGGAGCACCCCGGGATGGAAGTCCCAGCCGATCCCGATCGCGGTCGTGACCGCGCCGGCGGTGACGGCCTGGGCTGCCAACCGTCCCAGCTCGTCGGGGGTCGACAGCCCGCCGTTCGGCACTCCGTCGCTCAGCAGGATGACGAGGGAGGCGTGGGGGCGGAGGGTCCCGTACGCGACGCGCAACCCGGCCTCGATGTTCGTGCGCCCCGAGGCCCGCAGCGTGTCGATGACCGCGAGGGCCTCCCGTCCATCGCCGACGGGGCGCGGTGCACGAACTTCGCGCGCGTCGGTGCCGTACACGACCAGCTGGAGCTCGTCTTCCGGTCGAAGGCGCGCGACCAGCGCCCGTGCGGCGTCCTGGAGCTGTCCCCACGTCGACTCCATCGACGTGCTCGCGTCGATGACGAGGTGCACGCGGAGCGGAGGCAGCGTTCCAGGCGGCTGGCCGCCGCGCACGCGCACGACGACGTCCGTGTCTCCTCCCGACGGGCGCAGCGCGTCGTGGGCGAGGGAGGCGCGGCAGAAGAGCGAGACGTCTCCGAAGGTGAATCCGCCGGTGTCGAGGCCGCCGAGGGGACCGAGCAGCGCGAGGGCGGCGAGGCGGCCGTCGACGGTCACCCCTTCGCCCGCGACGGCGCGAAGTCCGCGCCCTGCACCCGTGACGCGCTGCCGGGCCGCGGCCTCCTCCTGGGCGCCGAGGAGCGCGACGTTCGCGGGCATCGACGCCCCGACCGTCGGGCCTGCAGCGCCGGGGGGCATCTCCGACGGCGGCCGGATCGGACCCCGGTTCGAGGGCCGTCGACCGCACCTCGCCCACGCGGTCGACATAGGCTCCGGCCGGCAGCGGAGCGGCGGCTCCCTGGGCCCCGGCCGCGACCACCACGACACCGCCGGCGCCCGCGGAGGCCCGCGCCTCCGCTGATGCGGGGGCGGCGCCCGAGGCCGGGATCACCACGACCCCAGCGCCCGACGCGCTCGCCGGAATCACGACGACCCGGTCCGCCGCGCTCGGCGGGATCACCACGACCGCAGGGCTGGCCGCGGCGACCTCGGACGGAGGCATGCGTGCCGGCCGCACGTAGGCGTACGAGCAGCCGACGAGGGCTTGCAGGACGAGGACCGTGGAGAGCGTGCGCGGGAAGCGATTCACGGCGCTGCGACGGGGGCTGCGCGTCGACGATTCACGCCGCATCACCAGGCCCCCGGAGCGCCGCGCCCGCGATCACTCGTCGCGCGGACGATCGCGCTCGAGGATGCGGCTGAGGGGAGCGACCCCGTGGGGGCGATCCACCACGACCTCGGGCCCCTGCGGAATCTTCGACATCGGCGCGGCCCTGCGGCCCACCCCGGAGAGGCCGTCGGCGGCGCGGTCGAAGGCGATCTCGAGCCGCAACGTCCCGCGGCGAAGCCACACCCGCGCGTCCGGGGACGCTTCGAGCAGGCCCGCCTCGGCGCGCATCCACAGCGCGACCGTCGCCTCGTCCGCGGGCTGACACTCCTCGCCCTGGACCGCGGCGCCCTCCTTCGCCAGCGCGCGCGCCCGGTCCGAAGGCACACCGAGCACGGCCTCGGCCATCACGTCGAACCCGACGATCGCGTTGGCGCGCCAGAGGCCCAGGCGCACGGCGTCGGCCAGGCCGTCGCGGAGGGACTCGTCGTCGCCCGCGGTGACCGCCGCGCGCAGTCGCTTGATCCGGGCGTCGAACACGGCCCGGGCGTCCCGGTTCGCCACGCCGGGCACCAGCGAGGCCGCGACCGGCCGGGGATCGTCCATCCGGTCGCGCGAACGCGCGCGCCGCCAGAGCGCGTCGTCATCGCCGGCGGCGAACGCCTCCAGCTCGGCGGGGAGGCGCTTCCGCTCGTCGCGCGCGCGGCGCACCACCGGCGGCGTGGGTCGATCTCTGCCGTGATCCTTGGGCTTCGACATCAGGACGCTGCGTGTAGGAGGCCCACCGCTCCGGGTCAAGGCCACGGGCACGGTCGCGGGGTTTCGCGCCGTCGAGGGCCGAGGTGCCGCTCGAGACTTGCGTCCGGGCCGGACCCGCGTACACTCCGGCCCCTCGCGAGCGGGGATCATCCAAGGTCCCCCGCCCTCGGGCGCGACCTTCGCTGCCCGCGGCGCTCAGGAAGGAAGACCCATGTACGCAGTCATGAAGACCGGCGGGAAGCAATACCGCGTCGCGGAGGGCGACCGGCTCCGCATCGAGAAGTTGCCGGGCGAGGTCGGCTCGAGCCTCACGTTCGGTGAGGTGCTGATGATCGGCGGCGACAAGGTCGCCATCGGCACGCCGCTCGTCGCCGGCGCGACGGTCACGGCGACCATCGTCGCGCAGGACCGCGCGAAGAAGGTGATCATCTTCAAGTTCCGGCGCCGCAAGAACTACCGCCGCAAGCGGGGTCATCGTCAGCCGTTCACCGAGATCAAGATCACGGGCGTCAGCGCCTGATCGACCGCGGAGCAATTCAGCATGGCGCACAAAAAGGGACAGGGTTCTTCGCGGAACGGTCGTGACTCCAACAGTCAGTACCGTGGCGTGAAGGTGTACGGCGGCCAGGAAGTCCTCGCGGGCAACATCCTCGTCCGTCAGGTCGGCTCGTCGATCCACGCCGGCAACAACGTCGGCGTCGGCAGCGACTTCACGCTCTGGGCGAAGATCCCCGGCATCGTGAAGTACGAGCGCTGGGGCAAGGACCGTCAGCGGGTCAGCGTCTACGTCAAGGACGACCCGCGCATCGCCCCGAAGGCGAACTGAGGGTCGGCTCCGCCTCGGCCGTTCGTGGAACGGCGTCGAGCGCGGCGCGTGTCGTTCTGCACGGGCGGAGCCCTTCGGGCCTCCGCCCGTGTTCGTTCCGTCGGGCGCGTCCGCCCGTCGCAAAGGTCCGTTCCGCTGCCCGCCTCCGCGGGCGGAGGAGTGGCATTGACCGCATCGCGACTATGGACACGCGCGCGGTGCTGCCCTAGAGTCTCGCCCCGAACCCCCAAGGGTCTGCGCCCATGCGTCTCGCCATCTTCAGCGATGTGCACGCGAACATCGAGGCGCTCAGCGCGGTCCTCGAAGCGTACCGTCGCGAGAACATCGACCGTTATTACTGCCTCGGCGACGTGGTGGGGTACGGCGCCAGTCCCAACGAGTGTGCGAACCTGATCCGCGATCTCGCGGAGGTGACCATCCTCGGCAACCACGACGCCGCCGTCGCGGGCCGGATGGACTACTCGTACTACTACGAGGCGGCCCGCCAGGCGCTCGACCTCCATTCCCGCCAGCTCACCCCGCAGAACACGGCGTGGCTGAAGACGCTGCCGTACAAGCATGACGTCGAGGGCACCGGCGTCACGCTCTGTCATGGCTCGCCGGTGCGGCTCGAGGAGTTCGAGTACATCTTCGCGCCCGAACAGGCGCGCGAATGCCTGGGCATCTGGGACGAGCTCTCGGACCTGACGCTCATCGGGCATTCGCATCTCTGCAAGGTGTTTGCGATGCGGCCCGGCGAGGTGGAGGAGCTCCCCGCGCGGCGTTTCACGCTCCGCAAGGGATGGAAGTACGTCGTGAGCGTCGGCTCCGTCGGGCAGCCGCGGGACTACGACAACCGCGCGAGCTACACGACCTTCGACACGGTGAATCGAGAGTTCGACTTCAAGCGGGTCGAGTACGACATCGAGAGCGCGGCGACCAAGATCTTCGAGGGGAGCCTCGAGCGGAACTTCGGCCATCGGCTCTTCATCGGGGTCTGAGCCGGCGTGATCCCGCTCGAAGTCGGTGACCGTGTCTTCGTGATGCCCGACCCGGCGCCTGACCTCGCCTGGATCGGCGCGGTGCAGTCCGTGTCGGGCGACCGCGCGATCATCGAGATCCCGCCCGCGCCCGAAGGGGTCCCCTCGTTGTCGCCGGGGACGGTGACGCAGCTCGCGGTGCGCCGAGGCGAAGGCATCCTGCTCGTCGCCGTCGAGGTCGTGTCGGTCACGGCCCGCCTCGCGGAGGTGCGCGCGCTCGCGCAAGGGGGCACGACGCTCGGTCAGGCCCCCCGCCCGGTCAGCCGTCGCCATCTCCGGACGCCGATCCGGACGGCCTGTGAGCTTCAGCTCGAGGGTGAAGAGCCGCGGGTCGCGTGGATCGCGGACCTCGGCGCCGGCGGTGCCGAGATCGTGGTGCCCGGACTCCTCTCGGCGCCGGAGCCAGGCGCGGGGAAGGTCCGCTTCGAGCTTCCCGGAGAGGGGCGCTGGGAGATCGACGTGCGGATCGTCCGGTCGATCGTCGAGCACGACGACACGCGTCTCGGCGTCTCGTTCGACGGACTCGATGCCGCGATCGAAGCGCGCATCGACGGCTTCGTGCACTTCGTGCGGCGAACGCGGCTGACGCGGCGCCCGCTCTGATCAGTCGACGTCGAAGACGCGGCTGAGCCCCGCCCACGGGGCGTCCCCGTCGCCCGCCGACAGCAGCCCCGGCCTCTGCATGTGTCCGACCTCGCAGAGGCGGGGGCACAGCGACGCAGGCAGACCGGAGGCGACCGACCAACGGACCTCGAGGGGGGCGGCGATGCCGAGTGCCTTCAGGTGTCCGCCGAAGGGCGCGCACCGCATCGCGAGCGCCGCGGGCCCCGAGATCTCGTGGACCGCGACGTTGCGGTACCCGGGCGAGAGGCGGATCGGGTGCAACCCCTCGAACGTGACGCCCCAGCCGTCGCCCTCGAAGAGCTCGCCTCGAACGGCGCCGATGCCGCGCCACTGGACCTGCATCGCGCCCACCGAGAGGGGCATCGGGCCACGCGGCATCTCGCGGGCGAGCGCGGCGAGCGAACGTTCGGAGAGCAGGGCCGCGAAGTCCACGGGCGAGAGCTCTCCGCCGCCCTCGACGAGCACGGCATGCGGCGACAGACAGCCGCGCTGATCGTAGAGCGCCACGTCGAGCGCGAGGGCATCGGCGACCCGCTCCGCCGACTCGAGCCCCGACAGGGCGGCGCGCGGGACGTAGGCGAGGCCGAGCCCGTGCCCGTGCGACACGAACGCGGTGGAGGCCGGGAGCTTCGCACGCACCTCGACCATCGTGCGATCGCTGCCCCACGCGTGCACCACGTCGGCGCGGGAGGCGAGGCCCTCGAGCACGGCCGCCTCGTCGCGGCCGAAGCGCACGACGCCGACCGCCTCGGCCAGCTCGGGGTCGGCCTCGGCGAGCGCCAGCGCGAAGAGCTCGGTGAGGCCCGCGTCGGCGCTCGCCGGCTTCAGCACCACCGGCACGCGGCAGAGCAGCGCCCACGCGAGCGGCCTCAACGCGGCGGTGTAGACGTTGCCGGCGAGCACGAAGCAGGCGAGCCGCGCCGGCGTGGTCGGTCGGCCGTGATGCGCGCGCTCGAATCCCCGCAGGGCCGCGCGGAGGGGCGGCTCGGCGAGCACCGCGAGCGCGTCCTGCAGGGTCCGCTCGACGTTCGCGGGATGAAGCCCGGCGCGCTCCGGGATCCACTCCCGCAGCGCGGCCCCCGGCCCCGACGTCGGGTCGGCGAGCCGGGCCGCGGCCTGTGCGAGGGCCGCGACGAGGCGCTCGGACGACGCCTGACGCAGCGCGCGGCCGCCCTCGACGGCCCGCGCGACGAGCCGCTCGTGCGCATCGGTGAACGCCTCTCCGCTCATCCCAGGGCCTCCTCCACGGCGAGCGAGCATCCACGGGGTGAAGCCCCCGGGGCGCGCCCGAGGAGCACGAGGCCGCGCTCGGTCCGGCGCGCGAGATCGGCCGTCTGGATCGAGACCGCGCTCTCGAGATTCGCCAGGTCGTCGAGCCTCAAGAGCCCCGCGTCGCCGTCGGGCACCGGCCGCAACGAGTCCGGATCGACCGGGGTCGCGCGCATCCACGGGGGCACCCAGAGCACGCCGCCGTGCTCGTACATCTGCGAGCAGAGCTCGGTCATGCCGTACTCACCTTTCACGGCATGGACCCCGAGGGTCTGGACGAGGCCCGCGTGCAGCGCCGCGGGCTCGACCTCGCGGGTGCGACCCTTGAAGCCCCCGGTCGGCATCGCGAAGCTTCCGGCGGGGAGGGACCAGCGTCGTCCATCGAGGGCGTCGAGCGCGTGCACGAACGCGAACGAGGTGCCCAGGAGCGCGAGGGGTGCGCCGGCGTCGACCGCGCCCTCGAGGGCCGCGATGAGGGCCTCCACGTCGAGCGCGCCACCCCGCCAGCACCAGTCGGTACGGACACCGAACCACGCCTCGAAGCGGCCGAGCATGTACGAGAGGGACGAGTCGGGGACCTCGTCGGGGTGCGCCGCGAGCATGGCGAGGCGCATCGGCCCCGATGGGAAGAGCTGCGCGCGCGCGGCCGTCTCGGCGGCGAGATCGTAGAGTGAGAGATCCGCGAGCGCGTGCGCGCCCCGCACCCCGCTCGTCGTGCCCGACGTGTGGAACACCCGCTCGCCCGGCACCGGCACCGGATGCACCGAGATCCGCGCCATGCGGAAGAGATCCGTCGGCACCGCCGGCCAGCCCTCGGGGCCCGCGTCGAAGCGCGCGCGGCGGGCCTTGCAGAGCCTGGCGAAGACCGGATTCACGACGGCCTGCCATGCGGCGACCTCGGCGAGCAGGGTGTCGCGCAGCGAGGGCGAGAGCGGTGCCGCGAGGGCCTCCGCGATCCTCTGCCGCAGCGCGCCTTCGCGGCCTCCCGGGCCTTGCTCCGCGCTCAAGGGCCGACCTCGGTGAGCGTGCGATCGAGGTCGTGCAGGAACGCTTCGAGCAACGGCGCGGCGATCGTGATCGGAGGCGCGAGCTGGAGCACTTCGGCGCGCGCGCCGGCCGGCAGCGTGATCCATCCGCGCTCGAGCAGCCGGGGCACGAGCTTCAGCGTCCGTGCGCCCGAATCGAGCTCCATGCCGAGCAGCATTCCCCGTCCGCGCACCTCGCGCACGCAGGCGTGCCGCGCGCCGACCCCGGCGAGCGCCTCGAGGAAGGCCAGACCCTTGCGCGCGGAGAGTTCTTCGAGGCCCTCGTCGTCCAGCACGTCGAGCGCTGCGAGGGCGGCGGCACAGGCGATCGGATGGCCGAAGAAGGTGGCCGTGTGGATGGCCTCGCCGCCGGGGTCGCCCCACGCGCGCATCACCTCCGCACGCCCGATGCACGCGCTGATCGGCATGCCTCCGCCGAGCTGCTTGCCCGCGCAGATCAGGTCGGGCTCGAGGCCCTCCGCGGCCCCGACCCACCGCGCGCCGCAACGGCCGAGGCCGACGAGGATCTCGTCCGAGACCACCAGCGCGGACCGCGCCCGCGCGAGCGCGCCGAGGCTTTCGAGGAAGCCGGCCGGCGGCAGCCGGACCCCGCCGCGGCCCTGCACGGGCTCGACGAACACGGCCCCGATCTCCGCGTCTCCCCACGCCTGCCGGACGGCCTCGAGCGCGGTGTGGGGGTCCGCCTTCGCGTGCGGCCAGGGCGCGAACACGACGTGCGGATTGAGGGAGGCTGCGAAGGGCGCGCGGAACGCCGCCTGGTAGCCGCAGAGCGCGAGCGGGCCGTGGGAGAGCCCGTGGTAGCCGCCTTCGAACGCGAGCACCCCGACCCGTCCGGTGGCGAGCGCCGCGGTCTTCAGCGCAGCCTCGATCGCGTCCCCGCCGTGGGCTCCGAGCATGATGCGCGCGTCGGGGAAGGGCGCGAGCGCGGCGAGTCGATCGAGCAACGCGACCTTCACGGTCGACGGATGCACGTCGCCGAAGCCGTGCACCAGCGTCCGGGCCTGGTGCTCGATGGCGGCCACGATCCGTGGATGCCCATGACCCATCGTCGCGACGCCGAACCCGCCCGCGAGATCGACGAACACGTTGCCGTCGGCGTCGACCACGTTGGCGCCCCGCGCGGCGTGCCAGACGACAGGATCCCACGCCGCCCCGGAGGCCTCCTCGCGGCGGGCTCGACGTGCGGTCAAGGCCGGGGACTCGCACCGCGCGAGCTGCTCGACCATCGCGGCCGAGCGGGCGCCGGGCAGCGTTCCCGTCAGCGCGGGGAGGCGATCTCCGAGTTCCATCGAAGGCCCGTCGGCCCCACCGCGCGGGGGGCTACTTGCGCCGCCAGGGGAAGAACACCAGGGCGTCCTGGCGCGCCCGGCGCATGTGACCGGGATCGTCGAGCAGCACCACGGGCAGCGCGTCGGGGCTCGCCGCGAGGCCGGCGCGGTTGGCGATCTCCTGGACCCGTTGTCGGATGCGCGCCTCGACTCGAAGTCCCAGCGCGCGCCGGCCGTCGCCCATCGTCCCGAGGCACGCCCACTCCACTTCCGGGTAGCCGCGGAGGGTCGCCTCGAGCGCGTCGAGCAAGGCGTCGGAGGGGGCAGGCGTGGGCGGATTCAGCGCGGTGCTGGGCAGGCACTCGCCGAGGTTGCCCTCGGCCGGCGGCGCCTCGCCCAGGCCGTCGTCGTGGATCCCGGATGCGCCGTCGATCAGCGAGGAGAGCGGCGTCGGGGCCGCGGGCGGCGTGGAACGGGGGAGCCGGGACGCGCCCGCCGAGGGCGCGGAGGTCGTCCGGCTCGGCAGCGCCATGCTCGAGGGGCGGCTCGCCTGGAGGTTGAAGAGCCCGGACGGTTCCTTGCGGAGGGACGGGTCCACGAGGTCATCGAAGAGGTGGTGGGGAAGCTCGAGCGAGTGCTCGGAGGTGATGTCCACCACGACGAACGAGAGCCCGCTCTCCTTGGCGTAGCGCAGCGCCTCGAGGCCGTTGAGCTCGGCGGATGGGACCGACCCGTCGGGCGCGAGCCATCCGAAGCGGCCCGCGGCCTCGGCGAGTTGACCGAGCTCGGTGAAGATCGGCAATGCAGCGGTGCCCTGGCTGTTGACGAGCGTCCGGTATCCGGGGATGCCCGCCGGCCACGGGGCCACGTGGACGTCGCGGTATGTCAGCGCGGCCAGCGCATCCAGCGTGGCCTGGCCTCCATGGGCGACCGCGTCGGCGAGCAGTCGGTGCAGTGCGGCGGTCGGTCGGTCGAGAGGTTCCACGCGTCGGTCCTAGGGTGCGAGTAGGGCACGCGTCGACCCTCGCTGCAAGGTTCTTCACCTTGACACCCTGGGATGATCGAGTAGCCTCCCCCGCCTCGCCCAGATAGCTCAGTTGGTAGAGCAGGGGATTGAAAATCCCCGTGTCGGCAGTTCGATTCTGTCTCTGGGCACTCTAGAAACCCCGCTTTTCGCGGGGTTTTTGCTTTCCGTCGCCCCGTCGTCGGTGTCCGTGTCCGTCTCGCCTGAG
>CAIKNO010000197.1 GCA_903828805.1 uncultured Sandaracinus sp.
CGACGAGCCCCCCGAGGAGCGACTGAATTACCAGCGCGTGGTCGCGCGCGCACGGGACCCACGAGACCGCGGTGCCCAGCACCGCGAGGTGCAACGCCTCGCGCTCACGCTCGAAGTTCGCCCCATCGCCCGGCGCCGGTCCGGCGGACGGCACACGCAGGCGGTCGACGCAGCGATGCCCCATCCATGCCATCAGAGGCACGCCGAGCGCGGCCAGCCACCATGCGAAGGTCACAGCCGCCGGAGGGTACCCGTCCACGCCCGACGCGCACGCACCGAAGCGCACGCGGGTGCGCCCCCGCGCGCGCTACGCCATCTCGAAGTCCTTGCAGAACACCACCGCAGCCTCGAGGGGCTCGGTCGGCTGGCGGTGCTCGGCCGTCGGATACCCGTGCGCGCAGGTGGCTCGCTCGACGTCGAAGAGCGCGCAGTCCTCGCAATGAAGCCGCAGCGAGAACCGCGCCCGCTCCCCGAGAAACCGAGCGTCGGCCGTCAGCTTCACGCGGCCTCGTCAGCTGTCCGCTTGCAGCTTGTCGATCCGGCGGGTGTGGCGGCCGCCTTCGAATTCCTGCGCGAGGAACGCCTCGATGATCTCCCGGGCGAGGCCCGGTCCCACCACCCGCGCGCCCATGCAGAGCACGTTCGCGTCGTTGTGCCTGCGGGCCATCGCCGCGGAATACGGCTCGCTGCACACGACCGCGCGAATGCCGGCGTGCTTGTTGGCGGCGATCGCCATGCCCACGCCGCTCCCGCAGATCAGGACGGCGAATCGATGCAGGCCCTGCTCGACCATCGACGCCGCCCGGTGCGCGTAGTCAGGGTAGTCCACCGAGGCCCCGTCGTGCGTCCCGATGTCCTCCACCGTATGGCCCAGCTCCCGGAGGGCAGCGACGGCCTCCTCCTTCAGCGGAAGCCCGGCATGGTCGGCCGCCACGACGATCGAATAGGACGGCATCACGCTCACGCCTTCGTGAAGACCAGGGTGACGTTGGTGCCACCGAAGCCGAAGCTGTTCGACATCACGACGTCGAGGGCGCGCCGGCGCGCCTCGTGCGGCACGAGGTCCATGCCGACGGCCTCGTCGTCCGGCTCGTCGAGGTTGATGGTCGGAGGCACGGCCCCGTCCCGCATCGCGAGCACGGAGAACACGGCCTCGATCGACCCCGACGCCCCGAGGAGGTGACCGGTCATGCCCTTGGTGGCCGACACCCAGAGGCCGCGCTCGCTGCTCGGCGCCACGGCGCGCGCGCCGAACATCTTCTTGAGCGCCTGCAGCTCCTGCTTGTCGCCGGTCGGCGTGCTGGTCGCGTGCGCGTTCACGTAGTCCACGCGATCGGCATCGATCTTGGCGTCGCGGAGCGCGTTTCTCATCGCCCGCTGGGCGCCCTCGCCCTCCGGCGCCGGCTGGGTGAGGTGGTACGCGTCGCTCGTCGCGCCGTACCCCACGAGCTCACCGAGGATCGTCGCGCCGCGGGCCATCGCATGGTCCCGCTCCTCGAGCAGCATCACGCCCGAGCCTTCGGCGATCACGAATCCGTCCCGGTTCCGGTCGAAGGGCCGCGACGCGCGGGTCGGGTCGTCGTTTCGCTCCGAGAGCGCGCGCATCGCGGTGAAGCCGCCCACGCCGAGGCCGGTGATCGTGCTCTCGGCCCCGCCCGCCACCGCGGCGTCGAGCTCACCCCGCTGGATCCAGCGGAACGCTTCGCCGATCGCGTGCGCGCCGCTCGAGCACGCGCTCGACGTCGCGTAGTTCGGTCCCCGAAACCCGTAGCGCATCGAGACCTGCCCCGGGGCGAGGTTCGAGATCGACGCCGGGATGAAGTACGGAGACACGCGGCGTGGACCCTTCTCGAGAAGGGTTTCCTTCATGCGCTCCACGAGCTCCAGGCCGCACATCCCGACCCCGATGAACGTGCCCACGCGCTCGCGCTGCTCGTCGGACATCGGCGTCGCCAGGAGCCCCGACGATTCCACGGCCTGCACGGACGCGCCCATCGCCAGATGGATGAACCGGTCGCCCTCGCGCAGACGCTTCTTCTCGAAGTACTGCTCGGGATCGAACGAGAGGCACTCCCCCGCGATCCTCGATGCGTACTGACTCGCGTCGAAGCGCTGGATCGGACCGACGCCGCTCTTGCCCGCGAGGAGCGCCTGCCACGTCGACTCGATGTCCGGTCCGCACGGGCTCACGGCGCCGACACCGGTGACCACAACCCTTTTCATCCGATCACTCCCGAGAAGGGGTCACGATACGAATGCAGGCCGACGCCCCAAGGCAACGGCCCGCATCGCTCACGGAACCACGGGAGCGCCGAGCGCGCGCTCCCCGAAGGAAGTCACTTCTTCGCGCGGGCGGAGATGTACGTGATCGCGTCGCCGACCGTGCGGATCTTCTCGGTGTCTTCGTCCGGGATGTCGATCTCGAACTGCTCCTCGAACGCGAGCACGAGCTCGACGATGGCGAGGGAGTCTGCACCGAGGTCGTCGATGAACTGCGACTCCGGCTTGACTTGCGCGACGTCGACGTCGAGCTGCTGGGAGACGATCTCCTTGACCTTGTCCGCGATATCCATGACGGGCCTCTCTTGCTCCAGACCGAAACCGTTCACACGTACATTCCGCCGTTCACCCGGAGGACCTGGCCCGTGACGTACGATGCTTCGTCGCTTGCCAAGAACACCACGGCGGCGGCCACTTCTTCGACCGTCCCCTGACGCCCGAGCGGGGTCTGGGCGACGATCGCCTGCTTCGCCTGCTCGGGCAGGCCGGACGTCATGTCCGTCTCGATGAACCCCGGCGCCACGGCATTCACCGTCACGCCGCGCGAGGCGTACTCCCGAGCGAGCGTCTTCGTCAACCCGATCAACGCCGCCTTGGAGGCGGAGTACACCGCCTGGCCCGGGTTGCCGGACTCGGCGACGACGCTCGAGAGGTTGATGATCCGGCCTCGCTTGGCCTTCATCATCGGCCGCATCGCCGCCTTGCAGCACCAGAGCGAGCCCGCGACATTCGTCGCGAAGGTCTTCTCGAGCTCCTCGGGCTTGATGCGGATCAGCAGCTGGTCGAGGGCGATCCCCGCGTTGTTCACGAGGATGTCGAGCCGACCGCGCCGCTTGACGATGTCCGTCACGGCGTCGTCGACGGCCTGGGCGTCCGACACGTCGAACTGCTTCGACTCGCCGTCGCCGCCCGCGTCCCGGATCCGCGCCAGCGTGTCGTCGGCGGCCTGGGCGTTCCCTGCGAAGTTCACGACGACGTACGCGCCGCGCGCGGCGAGCGCCACGCAGACGGCCCGCCCGATCCCGCGCGAGCCGCCGGTCACGAGCGCGACCTTTCCGTCGAGCTTGAACATCGTTCGCTCCTCCAGAGAACCGACGAGGCACGTGGGGGGCTCGCCGAGCGGCCCCCCGCGGGCGCTCAGCCCTCGGTCTCGGCCGCCGCGGCGTCCTTCACCTTGCGGCCCGCATAGTGGCCGCAGGCGTCGCAGACGCGGTGGGGAACCATCATCGCGCCACAGTTGGGGCACGGGACGATGTTCGGAGCGGCGACCTTGTCGTGGTTGGCACGGCGGGTGTTGCGCTTGGCGCGGGTCGTTCGGCGCTTGGGGACTGCCACGTTACTTCCTCCTGGGGGCGGGGCTCAGCGGGAGCCTTTCCGCTTCTTCTTCGCGGTCGACCCTGCCGAAGGCGGGGTCGCTGACGTTGTTTCCTCCCCCGACTCTTTCGAGATCAGGGCGAGCAGTGGTGCGAGCCGGGGATCGACCCGCTTGCCTTCGACGACCGGCGCCTCGGCGAGGTCGGCAGGACCGCGCACGGACTCCGGGACCTCCAACCCCTCGCAGGTGTCGCTGCAGACGGGCTGCATCGGGACCTCGAGGAGCACGTACTCACGAACGAGGGCGTCGAGCTTGACCTCGTCGCCGGAAAAGAACTCCCGCTCGAGCTCGTCGGGGTCGAGCTCGTCGGCATCCGCCACGGGACGGATGTCCGCACCGCGCGCCGTGTAGAGCGCAACGAGCTCCACGTCCACCGGAATCGTCGCGGGACCCAGACATCGCACGCATTCCGTGGCGAGGCGCGTCGTCAAGCGCCCACGCACGAGCACGTCCTCGCCGGTCTTCTCGGCGAAGAGCGAGAGGCTGCCTTCGGGCGCAGCCGCGTCGGCGCGCAGCGGGTTGTCCCCGGCGGGCAGGTCGGAGAGCGCGGAGTCCAGCCAGACACGGGTGATCGGGAAGTCGTACTGCTTCCCGCCCGCTTCCAGCTCGTGGACCTTGATCTCGAACTCGGCCATGTCCCCGCGCATGCAGTCGGAAGGCGGGGCAATACCCCGCGAAAGGGGCGTAGGTATAAACGGCGCACCCCGGGAGTCAAGGCGCGGCCGAAGACAGCCCACCGGCACCGAGTTCGAGCAGCGTCACGCCCGGCACGACCTCCGAGCCATCGGCGCGAGGCGGCCCGCCGGGCACCAGCGCGCTGGCGACGGCGAGGGCGGGCACCGCGTCGAGGAATGTCCGCCCCGCCTGGGCCTCGGGCCACGCCGACAGCACTCCGCGCGCGCCGACCCGCTCGGCCAGTTCTCCGACGAGCGCGCTCCCCGAAGGGGCGCCTTCGATCCCCCGTGCCGACGCAGGACCTTCGGGCGCGGCCCACGACACGAGGAAGCGCGTCTCGCCTTCGGCGTCGCCGACGTCGTCGACGATCGCCTCGACGTCCGCGGCCCCGAGCCCGCAGGCCTCGTCCGAGCGGGCATAGCGGCCGTCCGGGGCCCCCGCGGCCGGCACGAGGACCACGGCGCCGACGCGCACGCGACGCAGCGAAGAGAGGTCGAGCACGCGCGTCCGCGCCTCGGGGGGGAGCTGCGCGAGCCCGGCCCGGAGCATCGCGAGGTCGTCTCGTCCGCCGGCGACCAGGAGCACGGGCATGGGGAGCGCCGCGAGCGACCGGAGGGTCCCGACGATGGACGGCGGATCGTCGCCGAACCCGCCGACGCAGAGCACGAGGTCGGGGCGCGCGCGCCCGAGCGCCTCGATCGAGGGCTGGAGCGGCGCGCTCGAGGGCGCAGGGCCCCGCACGAGGGCGACCCGCAGCACGTCCGGCGCGCCATCGATCCGGAGCTCGCGCTCCGCGAGGTGCAAGCGCAGCGCGCCCACGCCGGCCTCGAAGGCCGCCGGGGGCTCCGCCACGGCGCAGCGCGCGTGCGGCGTCGGCCCGCCGGCCTGAGGCGCGATGGAGCCGCACATCGAACAGCAGCCCGATGCGAACCATGCGAACCACGCGAGCCCGAGTGCCCAGCCCCTCGTCACGGGCGGTGGACTAGCACGGATCACCGCGCGTCAGGAGCGCGTCGGACGCGTGCTCCCATGGGCCCGGCCTGGCCCCACGCGGCCGCCCTCGACGTGGACCCCCTCGAGCTCGAGCAGCAGGCGCTTCATCTCGAGCCCGGCGGAGAAGCCTCCGAGGCGCCCCCCGGCGGCGATGACCCGATGACAAGGAACCACGAGGGGGAGCGGATTGCGCGCCATCGCCGCCCCCACGGCGCGCGTGCCGCGGGGAATTCCGATCGAGGCGGCGAGGTCCGCGTAGGTGACGACCGATCCGCGAGGGACGAGCCGGAGCGCCGCCCAGACGCGCTCCTGGAACGGGGTGCCCGACGACGCCGTGACCAGCGTTCGAGCCGAGGCGCCGTCCCCGCAGACCAGGTCGAGCAGCGGCCCGGAGAAGGCGCCCGGGACGTCGTCCCAGACCTCGGCGCCTCGATGCACGGCGGCCTCGGCGCCTCGATGCACGGCGGCCTCGACGCCGCGCCGCGGAGGGCCCAGTCCGAAGGACAACGAGAGCAGTCCGCGCGTGCTCCATCGAAGGAGCACGGGTCCCACGTGCGGGAGCTCGAGGCGCCCACGGCGCGGTTGGTCGACCTCGTCGGCGGTGGTAGCGTGCGGGGTCATGGGCCGCGCGGGGTGGGTGGTGTCTTGGTGCGCGCTCGCGTTGCTCGCGTGCGGCCCGAGTCTACGACGCCTTCACCGGAGCGACGTCTACTTCGAGCGGTGCGACGCGGCCGATCTGGACCTCCGCGTGCCCGTCGAGGAGCGGCGGGCGTGCTGGCAGGCGTGGCTCGCGAACCACGCCGAGGCGGCCCCTCGGGAGCGCGTCGGGCACGCCCGCGAGCGGCTCCTCCACCTCGAGCGGATGGGGGCGGACGCCGTCGCGTTCTCGACCGGCGTCGAGGTCGAGGTCGAGGCCCCCGAGGCGGCCCCGACCGAGGTGGCGACCCCCGCGGACACCCCGTCGGAGACGGCGGTGCCCGCCGCCTCGCCCCCCATCCCAGCGATCGAATCGTCGCCGGACGGCCGCGTGGAACGCGCTCCGCCACGCCGCGTGCGGGGGCCGCATGTCGCGGTGCCGCCCGCGCAGGACGCGGCGGCGTGCGCGGCCCGCTGCCGACCGGCGTGGGACGCGTGTGCGGAGACGTGCGGCGGCACCGCGCGACAGGCCTGCATCCACGCCTGCCGCGCGTCGCTGCGGATCTGCGCCCACGCTTGCTACTGACGCATCGGCCCGTCCGGCCGCGGATATTTGCCGAAGGCGTCCCCGACGTGACACAGTCCGCCGCGCGTTCGTGGCGTGGTCGTCATCGGCGGCCTCCAGGATCGGGGCACGGGGCGCTCCGCGGTCCGCAACCCACGCTCGCCGCACGGCACCGAGGTTCTCGAACGATGCATTCGCTGGCCTGGATCCTCATGGGCTGTGCCGTCTCCGCGTACGGCGTGTTCTGCCTCGGCGTCGTGGCGACGATCCGGCACGTGCGACGTCGGCCGGCCCGACACGACGGAATCTTCCCTCCGATCTCGCTCCTCAAGCCCCTCAAGGGGGCCGAGGAAGATCTGGATTCGAACCTGGAGACCTTCTTCGTCCAGGACTATCCGGGGCCGATCCAGATCGTGTTCGCGACGGTCGATCCCGCCGACGATGCCTTGCCCGTCGCCCGACGCGTCGCGGCTCGACACCCCGAGATCGAGGTCCGCTTCGTCCTCTCCGATCCCGGGTTCGGGCTCAACCCCAAGGTCTCGAATCTCGCCGGGGCGCTGCGGGCGGCCTCCCACGATCTGGTGCTCCAGTCGGACGCGAACGTGCGGGCGCGCCCCGACTACTTGCGCCGCATCGTCGCGGAGCTGCTCGCCGAGGACGCCTCGTTGCTGTCGAGCATGGTCGTCGGCGTCGGGGAACGCTCGCCCGGGGCGGCGATGGAGAACCTGCAACTCTCCGCGATGATCGCGCCCTCGACGTGCTTCGCGAAGGCCTACTTCGGGGTCACGTGCGTCATCGGGAAGTCCATGCTGTTTCGACGCTCCGAGCTGGCCGCCGCGGGCGGTCTGCACCGCGTCAAGGACGTCCTGGCCGAGGACTACCTGCTCGGTCGCCTGTACCAGTCGCTCGGCAAGAGGGTCCTGCTCTCGAGCACGGTGGTGGAGAACGTCAACCGCGAGGTGAGCGTGGACCGGTTCATGAGCCGACACGCGCGGTGGCTGAAGATGCGTGCGGTCATCCACCCTCCGGCGTTCGTCGCCGACCTGTTCGCGAACCCCGTCGGCCTCGCGCTCGGCGCCGTCGCGCTGAGTGGCTTCGCCCCGGAGGCTCTCGTCGTGCTCGCCGTCCTGGGTTGCGTCAAGGCCGCCACCGACGCGTTCCTCGTCCGGCAGACGCGCGGTGTCGCGATGTCGCCGTCCATGCTCGCGTGGGCGCCGTTCAAGGACGTCCTGCTGCTGGCGATCTGGCCCTACGCCGCCCTCTCGCGATCGGTCGAGTGGCGCGGCACGCGGCTCCGCCTCGGCTGGAACAGCGCCCTTCGTCCCGACGACGGTGCCCTGCCCCTCCGGATGGCGCGGCGCGTGCTGCGCACGTTCCCCTGAGGCAGCGGCGGGCGCCGCGTCGACGAGGACGGCGCCGAACCACGCGGCCGCCCGCCCCCCGGCCGCGCCGATGCGCGACCCACGAGGCGCCGCGGATCGCAGATTTGCTCGGGGTCCCACGCTCCGCGCGAAAGGCTCAGTGGGCCTGCCCCCACGTGGGGCCGATGCCGACCTCCACGACGAGCGGAACGGCCAGCGGATGCGCCGACTCCATCGTGCGCTTGACCAGGGGTTCGAGCACCGCGGCCTCGCCCGGCGCGACCTCGAACACGAGTTCGTCGTGCACCGTGAGGATCATCCGGCTCTGCAACGACGACGCCTCCAGCTGCCGCTGGATCGACACCATCGCCAGCTTCAGGATGTCGGCGGCGCTGCCCTGGATCGGGGTGTTCTTGGCGACCCGCTCCGCCGCCATCCGCAAGGTCCGGTTCGGACTTCGGAGGTCCGGAATCGCGCGCCTTCGGCCGAGGAGCGTGCGCACGACCCCAGTCTCGCGCGCCTCGACCACGAGCTCGTCGAGGTAGCGGGTCACGCCCGCGTAGCGCTTGAAGAACGCCTCGATGTACCCGCGCGCCTCCTTGCGGTCGATCGAGAGCCCGCGCGCCAGCGCGAACTCGGTCTGCCCGTAGAGGACCGCGAAGTTCACGGTCTTGGCGCGCCCGCGCATCTCGCGCGTGACCCCCTCGAGCGGCACGTCGAAGAGCGCCATGGCCGTGCGGCTGTGCACGTCGGTGTCGGTGGTGAACGCCGCGACGAGTTCGGGATCGGAGCTGACGTGCGCGAGCACGCGGAGCTCGATCTGCGAGTAGTCCGCGCTCAGCATCGACCAGCCCGGCGCAGGCACGAAGGCCTCGCGGATGGCCCTTCCGTCCTCGGTCCGGATCGGGATGTTCTGCAGGTTCGGCTCGCTCGAGCTCAGACGGCCCGTCGCGGCCACGGCCTGATTGAAGCGGGTGTGGACCCGGCCATCGAAGGGGTCGATCTGACGGGGCAGCGCCTCGATGTAGGTCCCCCGCAGCTTCTGCAGCTTGCGGAGCTCGAGGATGACGTCGGGCAGGGGATGGGCGTCCGAGAGTTCCTCGAGGACCTCGTGATCGGTCGAGCGCCCGGTCTTCGTCTTCTTGCCACCCGGCAGGCTGAACTTCCCGAAAAGGATCTCGCCAAGTTGCTTGGGCGACCCCAGATTGAACTTCTCGCCGGCAAGCTTGTGAATGTCTGTTTCAAGCTCGGCCATCTTCTGGGCAAAGCGGTGCGACAAGCGCGCCAGCACATCACGATCAACAAGCACGCCGGCCTGCTCCATGTCGGCGAGCACTGCCACCAGCGGCCGCTCGAGTGTCTCGTAAACGGTCGTCATGCGCTCGGCCGCAAG
>CAIKNO010000198.1 GCA_903828805.1 uncultured Sandaracinus sp.
CCCCGCCCTCCCCCGCCGTCGCGGCGGCGCCCGCAGCACCGGCGGCGCGGGCCGCGCAAGAACGGGTCGCGCCCCCGAAGCCCGCACCCCGCGAAGGCGATCTGTCCCCGGCGTCTCCGGTCGTGGCCGCGCGGACGAGTCCCGCACCCGCCACTCCAGAACCAGCGTTGATCGCTCCGACGCCGGCGAGCGAACCCGCGCCGCCCCCGAAGCCGGTCGAAGCCGTGGTCGAGCGTCCGCAGCCTGCCGCCTCGTCGAGCGACTCCGGCGCCCCGTCCAAGGAGCAGATCTCCGCGCTGAGGCGCGGGCTCGCCTCCACGCGCGGAGGATTCGTCGCCCGCCTCGCCCGGCTCTTCGGAGGCCGGAAGGACATCGATCCCGCGCTCCTCGACCAGATCGAGGAGGTTCTCATCACGGCCGACATCGGGGTCGGGACGACGGAGAAGCTTCTGGCGAAGCTGCGCGAACGACACGTCCGTCGCGAACTCGACGGCGAGGACGCCGTCTGGAGTTCGCTCCGCACCGACGCCGCGGCCATCCTCGGGAAGTCCTTGGGCCCACTCCGCGCGTCCCAGTCGCCCACGACGATCCTCGTCGTGGGCGTCAACGGTGTCGGGAAGACGACGACCATCGGGAAGCTGGCCAGCCGCTTCAAGGCCGAGGGGAAGTCCGTCGTGCTCGCAGCGGGCGATACCTTCCGGGCCGCGGCCGTGCTCCAGCTGGAGGTCTGGGCCAAGCGGGTCGGCTGCGAGATCGTCAAGGGAAAGGACCGGGCCGATCCGGCCTCCGTCCTTTTCGAAGCCATCAAGAAGGCTCAGGCGGAGCGAGCGGACGTCGTGATCGCCGACACCGCGGGCCGGCTGCATACCAAGCAGAACCTGATGGAAGAGCTGAAGAAAGTCGTCCGAAGCGCAGAGAAGGCGCTCGAGCGACCGGTCGACGAGGTGCTGCTCGTGCTCGACTCGACGACGGGTCAAAACGCGATCCAGCAGACTCAGATCTTCAAGGAGGCGATCGCCGTGAGTGGCATCGTCCTGACCAAGCTCGACGGCACGGCGAAGGGCGGTGTCGTCCTCGGGATCGTCGACGAACACCACGTTCCAGTCCGATACATCGGAATCGGCGAGCGGCTCGAAGACCTCCGCGTGTTCGACCCGGGTGCGTTCGTCGAGGCGCTGTTCACGAAGCCGGACGCCGAGGGTGAGGCGTCTTGACGGGCGGCCGACGAACGACCCATTGAAATCGCTCGACGCTGCATGTTATAGTCGCCGCCGCCGTTGTGGAATATCGATATTTCTTCAACGATTTCGGTTGGTTGAGGCATACGAAGGGGTTGCGATGAGGAAGGCTTCCGTAGCGCTTCTCACCTGTGCGTTGCTCGGGTCGCCGCTGTTTGTCAGCGGTCCAGCCCATGCCCAGGACATGTCCTTCAGTCTGGAGGAGAGCGAAACATCGGGCGGTGAACCATCCGCCGATGGTGAGGCTCAGGGTGGCGGGGATGTCATTGGCGACCTCGCCACCGACTCCGGCGCTTCCGTGGGCGCGTCCACGGGCGAAGGCGCCGGCGAGGCGCAGGACGAGGCACGGGAGGAGATCTTCGCGGTGCAGCAGGTGTACGCCCTGCGCATCAACCGCGTGGAGCTCATGCCTTCGGCGTCGTTCACGCTGAACGACCCGTTCGTCAGCCACACCGGAGTGGGCCTCGGCCTCAACTACTGGTGGACGAACGTGCTGGCCCTCGGCCTGAACTTCGTCTGGTACGACGGCCTCGAGGCAGAGTCGGACCTCAACTTCTATGTCCGGCGATCGACGCGTCTCGCCGTGCCGGTGAACAGCTACCAGCTGGGCGCCCACCTCAACTTCACGTACGTGCCGATCTACGGCAAGTTCTCGATGTTCAACGAACTCATCTTCCAGTACGACGCCTACATCGTGGGCGGCGTAGGCATGATGAGGACCAGGCCGATTCCCGTCATCGACCCCGAGGTACGCCGGTTCGACTTCGATGTCCGGGTGGCGTTCAACGTCGGCCTCGGCCTGAGGGTGTTCGTGACCCGGTGGCTCGCGGTGTTCGGCGAGATCCGCAACTACATGTACCTAGAGCAGCTCGAGAGCCTCGAGGTTGCACTCGGCAACAGCCGGACCGATCCCGAAACGTGGGTTCAGTCGAGTCCGGCCTTCGTCAACAACGTCACGGCTCACCTCGGCCTGACGATCTTCCTTCCGTTCGACGTCGAGTACCACCGTCCGCGGTGATCCGAGGGAGCGATTCGAAATGGTCAAGACGATGAATCGTGTATTCCTCACGGCGGTCACCGCCATCGCACTCGCGGGTCTCGCGCCCTCCTACGCGGGCGCGCAAGAGGTTCAGATCACAGGCCCGCTCGCGGGGCAGCCTGCCGTTCGCCACATCCGGCAGTACCGCGCCAACCGCTTCTTCGTGTCGCCTTCGGTGGGCTACACGCTGCAGGACGAGTTCGCGCGCGGTCTCTTCTTCGGCGGCTCGGCGGGATATCACTTCACCGACTGGCTGGGACTCGCCCTGTGGGGCGCCGCGGCACCGGTGGACGTCGACACGGACCTGACGACGCAGATCGGCAGCAACGGTCAGACGACGGATCGGAACCGCCTGAGCCTTCCCGGCCGGGAAGGCTTTCGAAACCAGGTCGGACGGATGCGCTGGGGACTGGCGCTTGAGGCGTTGTTCATCCCGCTTCGCGGCAAGCTCTCGCTGTTCCAGGCGGCGTTCGTCGACACCGACCTCTATGTGATCGCGGGTGTGGCGCTCATGGGCGTGGATGAACGCTCGGAGGTCGCAGCCGACGCCAATCCTTGTTCGGGTCCGATGCCGGCGGGCAGTTCGTCCGCGTGCCTTGATTCGCAGCTGGCCCGGAGCAGTCGGGTCGCTCCCGCACCGATGCTCGGCGTCGGACTCTCCTTGATGTTCAACGCGTTCGTTGGGCTCCAGCTCGAGTGGCGGGCGTTCCCGTTCTCGTGGAATCCGAGCGGCACGGACGAGAGCGGGCGAGACGCGACCGGGGCCGTGGGTTCCGGGTTCAGCGACGGCGCCATCGACGGCGCGGACTCGCGAACGACGTTCAACCACATGTTCAACGCCGGCGTGGTCATCTACCTCCCGACTCAGGTCGCCGTCAGCGAGTGAATCGGGCGGCGGTACGCTGTTGCCGTGCGACCGGTCCACGGTCGGATGCGAAGCGGCCGCCGGGATCGAAGACTCGACAAGAACGCCTGTCCTGCCGCCGTGCAGGGCAGGCGTTTTTCCATGTCCGTCGCCCGGGGTGGTCACAGGCGGGGCCGTCGCCCGGGTAGGTCAGCGCGGCAGGCCGGCTCCCGGGTCAGCGCAGGCAGGCCGGCGCCCAGGCCAGCGCACGCCGTCGCCCGGGTCAGGGCAGTCGGCGCGGCCGGCTCTCAGGTCAGCGCAGGCAGGCCGGCGCCTGGGACAGCGCAGACGGGGCCAGCGCCCAGGCCAGCGCACGCGGGGCGCGAGCCACGGCCCGGGCATGGCGCTGCGGGAGTCTGAGTCAGGTCACGCCAACCTCGGCGGGGGAGAGGCTCGCG
>CAIKNO010000199.1 GCA_903828805.1 uncultured Sandaracinus sp.
CCGGATGCCGATCGGCACGGCCATCTCGGCGCCCACGGCGGCGTGGTCGCGTCCTCGACGCTTGCCGATGTCGTGAAGCAGCACGGCGAGGAAGAGTGGGACGGGCCGCGCCACGTCGACGGCCAGCTGCGTCGGCAGGGGGAGGTCGAGCGCATGCTCTCCTCGGCACAGCGCCCGGAGGCGATCGACGGCCGCCACCGAGTGAACGTCGACCGTGTACACGTGATAGACGTCGTGGTGCACGCGACCGGTGACCGGCTCGAACTCCGGGATCATCGCCAGCAGCAGGCCGACGTCGTGCAGTTCCTGCAGCAACGATCGGCCGCGCACCGGCGCCTCGGCCACGGCCGTGAGGTGGTCGAGGAAGAGCGCGGACGCCTCGGGGGCCGCTCGGAGCTGGCCTGCCCACGCGCCATCCGCCGCAGCACGGGCGATCGCCTCCCGGGCCGGTGGCGAGGGCGGAAGGCCGAGCCGCCCGACCTGTCGGTAGAGACGCAGCGCGGAGGCGGGGTCGCGCACGAGCGTCTCGGGCCCATCGAGATCGATGGTTCCCTCGACGGACACGACGCCGCGTTCGAGCGCTTCTCGGAGCGGCGCCGCCGCCGTCGGACGGTGGCGCGCCCGCGAGAGCACCCGCTCGACGCCGATCTCGACCGTTCGCGCATGGCGATAGAACGCCTGCATGAACTGCTCGACGCCGAGGATCTCGCCGTCGATGAACCCGAGCGCGCGCGCGACGTCCTCCTGGTCCTCGAACGTGAGGCGGTCGTGGCGTCGCCCCCCCGCGCCGCGCGACCCTGCGCGCACGTGCAGCAAGTTGCGGACGCGCCACAGCCATTCCCGTGCGGCCAGCAGTTCCTCGGTCTCGCGGGGGAGGAGCACCCCTCGGTTCGAGGCCTCGTCGATGGAGCGTGCGCCCCAGCGGATGTCCGCGCTCCACGCAAGAACGTCGAGATCGCGAAGTCCGCCGACCCCGTTCTTGACCTCGGGCTCGAGCAGGAACAGCGAGCCCCCATAGCGTGCGTGTCGCGCGTCGGTGTCGGACGCGAGCTCGTCGAGGAGCGCATCGCGACGGGCCTCGAAGACCTCCCGGCGGGCGAGGCTCCGGAGTTCATCCACGAGCGTCGCGTTCCCACCGAGGCGTCGGACGTCGAGGAGCGCGGTGGCCGTACGGAGGTCGGACCGGGCGAGCGCGACCGACCCCTCGATGCTCCGCACGGCGTGGCCGACCTCGAGGCCGAGGTCCCACAGCGGATAAAGGATCGCCTCGGCGAGCGCCGCGGCGCCGGGGTCGTCGGGAGCCTCGCAGAGAAGGACCACGTCGAGGTCGCTCTCGAGGCCCAGCACGCCCCGCCCGTACCCGCCCACCGCCACGAGCGCGGTGCGGCCCGCCGAGGCCGACCCCACGATGCGCGAGGCCGCGTCGGCCGCGCAGAAGAGCGCACCGAGCAGACCGTCCACCGCGCGGGCGTGACGCGATGCGACGAGCACCCCGGAGGCCCCGGCGAGCGTGTCCGCGATGAGGCGGCCCCGATGCGCGACGCGGTACTCTTCGCAGGTGGCGGTGAGCCCCGGGGCGAGCGCGCCGAGGTCGAGCGTGGGTCGTGCCTGTCCCCCGGAATGCATGCAGCGCCGACGTATCCCGGCCGCCCCGCGCGGGCAAGGCGAGGGGCGGAACCGCCTGAACGCTCAGGGGCCCTCCGCCCAGCGCGCGATGCCCTCCGCGATGCCGTTCGCCAGGCGCTGGCGATACCGCTCGTCGCGCAGCGCCTCCGCCTCCGGCTCGTAGGTCAAGAACGAGGCCTCCACGAGCACCGCGGGCATCGTCGCGCCCACGAGCACGTAGAACATCGCGCTGCGGACGCCCCGATCGAAGAGGCCCGGCAACATCGAGCGGCCCGCCCTCAGGGTCGAGGACTGGATCGACGTCGCCAGCGCACGGGAGGCCCCGACCTGGTCCTCCCGTCGAAGGCCGGCGAGGATGCGCGCGAGGTCGCCCACCTCGGCGGTGCTGGTCCCGTTCTCGCGTGCCGCGAGCGCGATGGCCTGCCGGTCGTTCGTCGTGTCGAGGACGAACGTCGTGATGCCGCCGCGCGCGACGGGCTCCCACGCGGCGTTGAGGTGGATGGACACGAAGGCGTCCGCGTCGACGGCGTTCGCCATCGCCGATCGTTGCTCGAGCGAGATGAACGTCGGGGTCTCGCGCGTCAACACCACCCGCAGTCCGGGCGCGCGTCGACGGAGCACCTCCTGCGTACGGCGGGCGAGGTCGAGGGTGATCTCGGCCTCCTGCAGCCCGAACGCGCGGGCGCCGTAATCGTTTCCGCCGTGGCCCGGGTCGAGCAGCACGAGGCGCCGGGGAGGCGCTGCCCCCGCCGCCGCGGCAACAGGCTCGGCCTCGCGCACGTCGATGATGATGAGAAATGGGTCGGGCAGCGCGAAGACCCGGGCCTCCGCGCCCGGCCGCAAGACCAGCACCAGCCGGTGCTCCGCCCCGTCGGAGACGCGTTCCATGGACTGCAGCCCGCCCGCGTCGACGGACTGGGACCGCGGGACGGAATCGGAGACGACGAGGGCCGGCATGGCGAGCACGACCCGCGGCCGGCCTTCCTCGTCGGGGAGGAGGTCGCGCCGCTCGAACGTGACCGGACGGTCGAAGGCGAGCACGACGCGCACGCCGTGGGAGTCCGCCGCCTCTTGCCCGTGCACCGTCAGCGACGCCCACGCGGGGGCCGATGCGGGCGGAGGCGCCAGCGAGCCCGACGGCGCGCCCTGCCCGGGCGGCGCTCCTTCGTCCGAGCGGGCTCCGCCGAGCACCGCCGACAGGCGGCGGGCCTCCGCCACGCACGACCCATCCCGGGTCGAGGTGAACCGGCGGGGTAGCTCGGAGACCTGTCGTCGGGCCGCCTCCAGCTGCGCGCCCTCTCGGGCTTCGAGCCGGGCGAGGGCCAGCGCGGCCTCGCAGGCGCCTGGCGATCGGTCGTCGGCGGCGGCCATCGTCAAGAGGGACCGGGCACGCTCCACCGCGGCGGGATCGCCCGACCGCCACGCCCGGACGCGCGCCAGCGCCGCGGCCTGCAGCGCGGCCTGCACGCCCGCTTCGCCCGGAACGACCCGCGCCGCCCATGCGTCCTCCAGCGCGCGCAACCGGTCGACCGGCAGCCGATCCGCCTCGCCCTCGTCGATGGGAGCCGCCTCGACCGGCGCCGGCTCGGACGAAGGGCCGGCCGGTGGGCTGCACCCCCACGACGCAAGGCACCCGAGGACCACCACGCGCGCTGCGGCGCCGCCCGTGCCCCTGGGCGGCCGAAGGCGGGGCCAGGGCGTCGATCGCGCGCCGAGGGCGTGGCGTCCGCCCGAAGGGGCAGAGCAGCAGGAGGTCTCCTCGGAATTCACCATGGAAGTACGCCCTCGGCCGACGTGCGGGGACGCGCCCTGGGTCTAACGTGCCGGGACGACCCGGGTCAACGGCCAGGCCCGTTCGGACGGGCCTCGAGGCGTCGCGGTGGACCGGGTCCGACCCTTCCCGGGCGAGCGCCCCACTCCCCGTGGGTCGATCGAAGGTCCGGGGGCGGACCGTCCGGGTCGCCCACCGTGCTCCATCAGGACCATGGTGCGATCCGTTCGCGGGGTGGTACC
>CAIKNO010000200.1 GCA_903828805.1 uncultured Sandaracinus sp.
CGCCCACACGTCACGCGACCGCGGGCGCGTCCTCGCCCAGGGGGCGGGGCCGCTGCACCGAGGGGCGAAGCTCCACCGAGACGAGCTTCGAGATGCCGGGCGTCTCCATCGTCACGCCGTACAGCACGTCGGCCATCAGCATCGTCTTCTTGCTGTGGGTGATCACGATGAACTGCGAGTGGCGCGTCATCGCACGGATGGCTTCGCAGTAGCGACCGATGTTCGCCTCGTCGAGGGGCGCATCGACCTCGTCGAGGAGGCAGAACGGACTCGGGCGGTACTGGAAGATCGAGAAGATCAGCGACACCGCGGTGAGGGCCTTCTCGCCGCCGCTCATCAGATCGATCGACTGGAGCTTCTTGCCAGGCGGCTGCGCGACGATGTCGATGCCCGACTCGAGCAGGTCGTCGCCCTGCGTGAGCTGCAGCTCCCCGCGGCCGCCGCCGAAGAGGCGCGGGAAGACCTGCTGGAAGCGCTCGTTGATCGCGTCGAAGGCCTCGCGGAAGAGCTTGCGGCTCTCCCGGTTCATCTGCTTGATCGCCTTGTCGAGCTGGTCGAGGGCCTGCTCGAGGTCGAGCTTCTGGGCGTTGAGGTGCTCGAAGCGCTGGCTCTGGGTCTCGTACTCCTCGATCGCGGTGAGGTTGATCTCGCCCATCCGCTCGACGAGGCGCAGCAGTTCGTCGATGCGGGTCCGGACCGACTCGTCCGGAAGCTCGCGGAAGTGGTAGTCGCCGAGCACCTTGCGGAGGTCGAGGCGATGCCGCTCCTGGATCTGCTCGAGCAGGTGCGAGAGCGCCATCGACAGTTCGCGCTCCTCGAGGGTCAGCGAGCCCGTGCGCGTCTGGCCCTCGTCGATGCGGGACCGGATCTGCTTCAGCGCGGCCTCGCGGGTGCCGAGCTCGATCTTCGCGGCGTCGTATCGCTCCCGGGCCCCGTCGAGGACGCGGTGCGCGACGACGGCCTCGCCGACGCGGAGCCCGCGCTCCTCCTTCGCGACGACGAGCGCGCCGGCGGTCTCGCCCTGCTGCTTGGCGCCTCGGTCGACGTCGCCGCGCAGACGGCGCTCCCGCTCTCCGAGCTCCTGGATCGAGCGGTCGAGCCGATCGAGCGCTTGACGGTCGCCCTCCGCGCGCTGCTTGGCCTTGGCCGCGCGCACGCGGACGTCGGTGACCCGCGCGTTCTGCTGCTCCACGAGGAGACGCCGCTCGTCGTACACGCCCTCGCTCGACTCGAGCGATTGTGTCGCCTCGGCCTTGGCGCGCGTGGCCGACTCGATCTCGGCGCCCGCGTCGTTGCCCTCGCCCTGCGCGTCGGCCAGCTGCTGGGCGAGGTCGTCGGCGTCGGCCGCGACCTTCTCCACCCGGAGCCGCGTGCGTGCGAGGTCGTCCTCGGCGTGCCGCAGGTCCTTCTCGGCCTTCACGATCGAGATCTCCGCGTCGTGCGCCTCGTTGCGCGCCGCGTCGAGCGCCGCCTGCCGGGCGGCGATGCCGTTGCGCAGCTCGCCGTGCCGGGCGACGGCGGTCGTCATCTCCGCATCGAGGAGGGACACGACGCCGTGCAGGTCGCGGATCTCGCGCTTGACCGCGATCATGTGCGCGCCGACCTGCTCTCCCCGCCCGCCCGTGAGCGCGCCGCCCGCCCCGAGGACCTCGCCCCGCTCGGTGACGAAGGTGGAGGCGCCGAGTCCGGCCTCGAACAGCCGGCGTGCGGCGCCGAGATCCCGGACCACGAGCACGCCGTCGAGGAGATGCCGGACGAGCGCTTCGTCCCCCGGCAGCGGTCGCACGAGGTCGACCATCCAGCCGACGATGCCCGGATCGTCCGGCAGGGCCGCGACCGCGGCCACGACCCGGCGGGGCTGCCTCGGCGTCGCCGTGGCGCGTCCTCGGTCCCCGTCCTCGAGGAAGCGCAGCACCTCGAGCGCCGCGCCGGTGTCGCTGACCACGACGTGCTGGAGCCGCTCTCCGAGCACGCCCGCGAGGGCGTTCGTGAGGGCCTCGCTGCAGTCGATCCGGTCCGCGACGAGGCCGAGCACGCCCCGCTTGGCGCGCTCCTCGTCGGTGCTTCCGAAGCGGGTCATCACCGCGCGCACGCCGGCGCCGACGCCCTCGAACTTCTTCTGGATCTCCTCGAGCGAGCGCAGCCGCGAGCGCTTCTCGGCGAGCTCGCCGCGCAGGCGATCGACCGCGCGTTCGCTGTCCAGGATGTGGACGCGAAGCTCCTTGAGCTCGGCCTCGAGCTGGAGCTTGCGGTCGGCGGTCGTGGTCTTGCCCTCGCGGAGCCCCTCGAGGCGGGTCCGGAGCTCGTCGGATTCCTGGACCAGCTCGACGAGTCGCCCCTCGAGCTCCTCCCGCTCGGAGCGGAGGCGCTCGAGCCGAAGACGGGCCTCGTCGCGGCGGCGCTCGAAGCCCTGGAGGACCGCCTCGGCGCGCGCGATGCGGGCCTGCGATTCGCTCAGGCGGGAGCGCGCGGCGCGGACCGTCTGCTCGGCCTCCTGCGCGGCGAGCCTTCGGCCGTCGAGCACGGCGGCCTCGCGGTCGAGCTCGGCTTGTTCGGTGCGCTCGATCTCCTCGAGCTCGGCCAGCGTCGCGAGCAGGGTGTCGCGCTCGGCGGAGAGCACGCTGCGGCGCTCGGTCAGCGCCGACAGTTCACGCTCGGCCAGCCGCTCGCTCTCGCGCAGGCCCTCGAGGCGCTGAAGATGCTGATCGACGCGCCCCTCGAGCAAGCGGACCGCGTTGTCGAGCTCGTAGGCGGCCCGCTGTCCGCGTTCCACTTCGTTCTCGGCGCGTTGAACGGTCAGGCGTTCGCCCTCCAGCTCGGCCTCGCGGATCCGCAGCGCAGCCCGCTGCCCCTCGAGCGCGCCGCTGGCCTCCATCAGTTCCTGCTCGACCACCCGCCGCGTGACCGTCAGCTCGAGCCAGCGGTGCGATGCGACGAGCAACTCCAGGTCCCGGATCTCGTGACGGTATTGCTTGTACCGCTCGGCCTTCTGGGCCTGCCGCTTCAAGCTCGCGAGGTTCTTGTCGATCTCGCTGACGATGTCGCCGACCCGCAGCAGGTTCTGCCGCGTCTGGTCCATCTTGCGCTCGGCGGCCTTCTTCTTGGCCTTGAACTTCGTGATGCCCGCGGCCTCCTCGATGAGGTGACGCCGGTCCTCGGGCTTCGCGCTGACGATGTAGCCGATCTTGCCCTGCTCGATGATCGAGTAGGCCTTCGTGCCGACGCCGGTGCCCAGGAACAGGTCGGTCACGTCCATCAGGCGGACGGCGGTCTTGTTGATGAAGTAGTCGCTGTTGCCGCTGCGATCGAGCCTCCGGGTGACCGCGATCTCGGCGTAGTCGCGGTACTCGGGCGGGGCGAGGCCGTCGGCGTTGTCGAACGTCAGGGTGACCTCGGCGAACGAGTGCGGCCCCCGCGTCTCGCTGCCGTTGAAGATGACGTCGTCCATCGACTTGCCGCGAAGGCTCTTCGCGGACTGCTCGCCCATGGTCCACCGGATGGCGTCGACCACGTTCGACTTGCCACACCCGTTCGGGCCGACGATGGCGGTCACGTCGTGGTCGATGAGCACCACGGTCCGGTCCACGAAGGACTTGAAGCCGCAGATCTCGATCTTCTTGATCTTCATGGACTCGGAATCCCCGCGAGGCGTCGGCAGACGGCCCGGGGACCCCTCTCGGAGCCCCCATCACCGCTGTCGCTTGTACGATCCCCCCGGGGCGATCGCAATTATCTTCTTCGATTCCTGGGGGGTGACGGATCGTGGGTCCACTACCTGTAGTGGTGCGACCCGAGGGGATCATCGAAGGGACGTGGCGACGTCACACGCGGTGAGCTCGAGATCGGAGTGCTCCCACCGCGGCGCCTCGACCCGCTCGAGCTCCAGCGCGAAGAATCCCCCGTCCGTCCACAGGAAGAGCCCCTCCACCCACAGCCCCACGCGCCCTCCGTCGGGTCTCCGGGCGGCCAGGAGCACCCTGCGGACGACCCAGCCCGGGGCCCGCAGCCCCTCGGGGCCGTGCCGCGGCTGGTCGGCGGCATCGACGAGGCACACCCCGAGGTAGGACGCGCCCGTCAGGTCGGCGGCGACCCTGTCGGACGCTCCGAGGCGAACCCCGAGCCCCGCCCGGCGGGCCGAGAAGCGTGTCGCCGCATCCGCCTCGAGCAGCACGCGCAGGGTGTCGTCCGCGACGAGCACGCGCTCGACGTCCGCCTGCTGCAGGGCGCCCAGGAGCGCGCGCCCCAGCGCGTCGGCGGCGCCCCTCTGCGTCTCGTTCGACCCGGGCATCGGCTGCGCAGTGGTCGGACCGCGGGGCAGCCCCTCGGCGCAGGAGGCCGCCAGCCACGCGAGGAGCGCTGCGCACGCCCGGGCCTGCACGGGGACTCGCCGGTCGTTGGACCTGCGGGACGGGGCCGAGCCGCCGATGGACTCCGCTCCTGTCAGGGGGCGATCCGCATCGGGAACTGGACGCGGAACGTGGTCTGCCGGAAGGCGGGGAAGCGCGCGTTGCGCAGCGCGCCCTCCATGCAGGCCCCCTGCGGCGTGCCGGCGAAGGGGCTGCCGCCGATGGACACGCTGCCGATGGAGCCGTCGTTGCGCACCAGGATGTTCGCGACGGCCATGCCCGCCTGCTCGCCTGCGCAGGCGCGCACCTGGGGCATCATGGGGCCGAGCACGCGGCTGACGTCGGTCCGGCTCGGCGTGTCCGGAAGGTCGCCGGCGGGCGGGGCGGTCGCCGCCCGCGCCGCGGCCGTCGCGCCGGGGGCGACGGTGCGCGTGCCGGTGCGGTCGGGTCGCCCACCGAGGGCGCTGTCGAGCATGGAG
>CAIKNO010000201.1 GCA_903828805.1 uncultured Sandaracinus sp.
ACGTGGGACGCTGGGATCCGACGGCTTCCAATGGGATGCCCGTCGAGGTCGCCTACGCGGTCGACGTGAACGGCAACGGCACGCGGGATCCGGGGGAGCCCGTGATCCGCAACGTGCACGAGCCCTTCGAGGACGTCGGCGCCGACGGGCTCGCGAGCGCGCGGGAAGCCGGCTTCGACGCGCTGACGAACCCCGACCCCGCCGGCGACGACTACGACTTCCAGTACAACCCGACCGGCACCGAGCAGAACTGGGACCGCGACGAGGGCGAGCCGTTCGACGACGTCGGCATCGACGGAGTCGTCGGCACGGCGCAGCTCGCCAGCGGAGGATACGACCGTGGCGAGGGCGACGGGACGTTCACCCGCACGCGGGGGTCGGCCCGCATGATCGAGACCAGCCCCCGCGGCTACGTCCGACGCTACGACGACGCCACGATCGAGGGCATGGACGTCTTCGCCGACGGCGGGGTCCGGGACCTCTTCAACTGGGCCGTGATGGGGCACCACACGATGGGCGCGTTCGCCGCGCGCGGTCTGCCGGTGCGCTTCTACAACGGGCACGCGGCGCTCCACCTCGATGGGCGCAGCACGTTCACCTTCACCGAGGTGCCCTACGACGAGATCGGGCGCTACGCGATGGTCCGCTACGGCAGCATCGACGCCTCCGAAGCCCAGAAGATCAACGGGGACGGCGGACACGTCGGCACCGTCGACCAGCTGACGGAGCGCGTCTTCAGCGCCCTCGCCGTGATGGACCGACGCTGGCCGGGCGGCGACCGCCGCATCGTCCGCGACCGGCTCTGCCCGGCCCTCAGCGGCGCGTGCGACCACGTGAACTCGATCTCCGAGGAGTTCGTGTCCACGCGCGCCGGACGCACCGGGCCGATGAGCGTGGTGCTGCCGCCCGGATACTTCGATCCGGCGTATGCCGACTACCGCTACCCGGTCGTGTACTTCCTGCACGGGTACGGGATGGAGCCGATGGACCTGCAGGCCCTCGGGCTGCTGCTCTGGAACTACATGACCGCGCCGACCATCCCCGGCTCGCAGCGGATCCAGAAGATGATCTTCGTCTTCCCCGACGGCCGGTGCCGCAACCAGGAGTGCTTGAAGGGCACGTTCTACACCGACGCCCCGGAGAGCACGCCGAACGGCGCCGCGATGGAGACGTTCCTGCTGGACTTCATGGACCACGTCGACGCGACGTACCGGACCCGCGGGGACGAGACGATCCGCGTGGTCGAGTGACGGGCCGCGCGCCGACCTGAGGCCGGTGAGGCGGATGGGCGGCCCTCCGCAGGTCGCCTCGGGTGCTATCGATTCTCGTCGGGCTCCGCTAGGATGGGGGTCTGCCGAGGACCCCCATGACTTCCCACCGTCGATCGCACCCGATCTCCCGCTCCTGCCTCGCGCTCGCGGCGTTGCTCGCCGCGGTCGCCATGCCCGCCGCCCGCGCGCACGCCGCCCCGCTCCTGACCGGCTTCGGCGGTCCCGCCGGGTTCGGCACGAACGTGCTGCCGGGGAACGACGACGGCTCGACGGCCGCGCTCGACCTGACGGTGGCGGTCCCCGGCGGGCTCCGCTTCTTCGGCGGGCCGTACAACCAGTTCTGGGTGAACAACAACGGGAACATCACGTTCTCCGGCCCCGTGTTCAACTTCACGCCGACGCCCTTCCCGGTCGCGGCGCGCCCGATGATCGCGCCCTACTGGGCCGACGTGGACACCCGCGGCGGCGGCGCGCCCGCCCGCAACGGCGTGTACTGGCATCTCGAGCCGGGCCGGCTGATCGTGACCTGGCACAACGTCGGGTACTTCAACACCCACGACGACCGGCAGATGGACTTCCAGTTGGTGATCACGAACTCGCTCGACTGCGGGTCCGGCGATTTCGACGTCGAGTTCCGCTACAACACCTGCCAGTGGACGACCGGCGATGCGTCCAGCGGCAGCGGCGGCCTCGGCGGCACGCCCGCCCAGGCCGGCTTCGATGCCGGCAACAGCACGGATTTCGTCGAGATCCCCGGCTCGCGCACCGCCGCGATCTTGAACCTCTGCACCACGACCAACGTGCCGGGCGGCACGGAGCTGGGCATCTACCGGTTCAGCGTGCGCGGCGGCGAGGTCAGCTGCCCCGGCACCGGCGTGGCGTGCGCCGTGCCCGACGCCCTCGGCGCGTGCGCGCTGGGCCTCACGCAGTGCGTGGGGCGCGACGTCGTGTGCGCCGCGGTCGGCACGTCCGGGCCCGAACGCTGCGATGGGATCGACAACGACTGCGACGGCACCGCGGACAACGGCATGGGGCTCTGTTCGGGCCTGAACGTGTGCGTCGCCGGGGTCTGCGTTCCGCCCTGCTTCGAAGGGGGCTGCGCCAGCGGGCAGACGTGCAACAGCGCCGGGGTGTGCGTGGAGACCGCGTGCGAGGGCGTCACGTGCGAGGCCGGCCAGCGCTGCGTCGGCGGCACCTGCGTCGACGCCTGCGCCGGCATCACCTGCCCGCACGGCCAACAGTGCGTGGCCGGCCGCTGCACGGCGCTCTGCGACGTGCTCGTCTGCGGCGCGAACCAGGTCTGCGTCGATGGCGCGTGCGTCGCGCAGTGCCCGTGCCGACGCTGCGCCGACGGCGAGGTCTGCGGGGCCGATGGCGCGTGCGCCCCGGCCGGCTGCGACATCGTGACGTGCGATCCGGGCTTCTACTGCAGCGCGGGCGCCTGCCTCGACGCGTGCGAAGGCGCCGTGTGTCCGACGGGTCAGCGCTGCGAGGCCGGAGCCTGCACCGACATCCCGCCCGAGCCCGACGCCGGGATGCCGATGGTGCCCGACGCGGGCATCGACCCCGGTCTCGAGGATGCCGGCGGCGGCGAACAGGACGCGGGCGCGACCGACACGGGCGACGCGGGGCGGCGGCCGAGCACCCCGCGGAGCAGCGGTTGCGGCTGCGCGGTCCCGGTGCGCGACGCCTCGGTCCCGCCGATGGGGCTCGGCCTGCTCGCGGCCCTCGGTCTCGTCCTGGCCCGCCGCCGCACCCGCTGAGAAGGAGACGAACCCATGCATCGATGGATCGGGACCCTGGTGCTGCTCGCCCTGGCGGGCGGGTGCGGCGATGACGGCGGCAGCGGCGGACGTGATGCGGGCGGCGGCGGCGGGTTCGACGCCACCGTGCCCCCGGGCACCGATGGCGGACCCATCGTGCCCCCCGAGGTCGATGCGGGCACCGTGATGTTCCCCGACGGGGGCAGCTGCACGCCGACGGTCGAGATCTGCGGCGACCGGATGGACCAGAACTGCGACGGCAGGGACACCGGCTGCGGCGACACCGACATGGACGGCGTGCAGGCGTGCCGCGCCGGCGACGACCTGACGATGTGCGACTGCGACGACGCGCGGCGCGACGTGCGGCCGCCGCGGGGCCCGGGCGTGCCCGGGGCGCCCGAGATCTGCGACGGTCGCGACAACGACTGCAACGGCCGGATCGACGAGAGCGCCGAATGCTGCGCGGGCTGCGCCTCGCTCGGCGCGGAGCGCAGCCGCGCCGACACCTGCGACGCCACCGGGGCCTGCGATTGCTCGACCGAGCCGGGGGTCGGTCCGTGCGCGTCCGGTCAGACGTGCTGCACGAACGGCTGCACCGACATCCGGACGGACGCCATGAACTGCGGCTTCTGCGGCGCGGCCTGCACCGTCTCGGCCGACCGATGCACCGCCGGCGAGTGCCGGTGCGGCGCCGGGCCGGTCTGCAACCTCGACACGATGTGCAGCGGCGGCAGCTGCTGACCGCCTTGGCGGCCCGCCCCTCCGGGTGGCGGGCCTTTCGTGCACCCCGGGGTCGGCTCGTCGCGCAAGGCAGAACGCCCGCCCGGCCGAACCTCGGGAGCGCTCACTCCGCGTCGGCCGGCGCCCGGCGCGACAGGGGAATGGCCCCCGCCTTCGCCTGCGGCCCGCGCGCCTTCGTCGCCTGGACCTGCGGGTCGGGCGACGCATAGGGGGCCATCGGCACCAGGCCCGCGTCGGCGAGCAAGCGCTGGTCGTCCCGCACGTCGGGGTTGCCGGTGGTCAGCAGCTTCTCGCCGTAGAAGATCGAATTCGCGCCGGCCATGAAGCAGAGCCACTGCGCCTCCCGCGAGAGTTCCGTCCGGCCGGCGCTGAGCCGCACCATCGCGCGGGGCATCAGGATGCGCGCGGTGGCGATCGCCCGCACGAGCTCGATGGAGTCGACCCTCGGCTGGTTCTCCAGCGGGGTCCCCTCGACGGGCACCAGCGCGTTGATCGGCACGCTGCCCGGCTGGGGATCGAGGTTCGCGAGCGTCCGGAGCATCTCGGCGCGATCGCGGATCGACTCGCCCATCCCGAGGATGCCGCCGCAGCACAGCGAGATGCCGGCCTTCGCGACGTGGCCGATGGTGCGGAGCCTGTCGTCGTACGTGCGCGTCGAGATGACCTCGCCGTAGTGCTCGCGCGACGTGTCGAGGTTGTGGTTGTACGCGGTCAGACCCGCCGCGGCGAGCTTCCTCGCCTGTCCTTCGTCGAGCATGCCGAGCGTCGCGCACGCCTCGAGCCCGAGCTCGCGCACGCCCTCGACCATGGACACGACGCGGTCGAACGCAGGGCCGTCCTTCACCTCGCGCCACGCCGCGCCCATGCAGAAGCGGGTGGACCCCGCCTCGCGGGCGCGTCGGGCCGACGCGAGCACTTCCTCGACCGAGAGCAGGCGCTCCGGCTCGACGCTCGTGTCGTGCTTGCTCGACTGAGGACAGTAGCCGCAGTCCTCCGGGCAACCTCCAGTCTTCACGGAGAGCAGCGTGCAGAGCTGCACGGCGTCGTGCGCGTGGTGCTCGCGGTGCACGGTCTGCGCGCGCAGCAGCAGCTCGGTGAGCGGCAGGTCGTGCAGGGACAGGACGGCATCGAGGGTCCACTCGGGCTGGGATGACGACATGGGGCGCGATGCGTACCGCGGGAGGACGGGGCGGCGCAAGCCGAGGCCGGACGCGCGGAACCGCGAACGTCGTCCGTCGTCCCCGGGGACCTGCGACCTCGATGGCCAGCCTGCCGCGGCTCGTCCCGGCTCCGTTCGCGTGGCGCGCGTCTTGACAAGACGAACCGTCGAACGGCCTCATCGGGTCTTCCCCACGCCCGAGGATTCGCACGTGCGCCATCGCCCCCGGCCGAGTTCCGAGTTCGCCGCCCTCGCCTTCGCAGGCCTGGCCGTGCTGGCCGCAGGCTGCAGCTGCGACGGCCCTTCGCCGATGCGCGACGGCGGCGCCGATGCGGCCGTCACGTCCGACGCCGGCCCCGCCGACGCGGGTCAGGACGCCGGCCCCGCCGACGCGGGTCAGGACGCCGGCCCCGCCGACGCAGGCCCCGTGGACGCCGGAGCGGCGGACGGAGGCGACGCAGGCACGGCGCAGCGCGCCCGGACGATCGTGTTCCAGACGGCCGCCGGAGGCACGGCGTCCGGCCCGGGCCACGTGGTTCGATTCTCGGTCGGGGCGCCGCAGCCGATGGGACGCACCGCGGGCGGCTCGTCGAGGGCGCTGCTCGGTCCGGGAGCGGCACGGTGATCGCCGCAGGCGTCGGGGACCGCGGGTGTTCGGGGCGAAGCCCACAGGGAGGGTCTGACATGAGGAGTGGACATCGTTCGTGGTTCCCAGCCGCCGTCGCGGCGGCCTGGATGCTCGCGGCAGGCGCGGCCCATGCGCAGGCGCCGGCGGTGCTGCCGGTGCAGGGCTTCTTGACCGACGCCTCCGGGACGCCCGTCGACGGCGCGACCGACGTCACGTTCGCGCTCTACGCGGCCGAGACGGGCGGCACGCCCGTGTTCTCGGAGATGCAGTCCGTCATGGTCGAGGGCGGGTATTTCAGCGCCTACATCGGGGATGTCGGCACCCTCGAGCTGTCGACGTTCCGCGACCGGGGCACCGTGTTCATCGGGGTGCGGGTCGGCGCGGACGCCGAGCTCACGCCGCGGCTGCTGCTCGGCTCCGTGCCCTACGCGGCCTACGCGGAATTCGCGGGCGCCGTCCCCTTCGCTGGCGTGACGGGGGTGCCCGCAGGCCTCGCCGACGGCGACGACGTCGGACCGAGCTACACCGCTGGCACCGGCATCGCCATCACCGGCACCACGATCTCCGCGAACCCCTCGGCGGTGCAGACCCGCGTCGGAGGCACGTGCCCCGCCGGGCAGTCCATCCGCGCGATCGCGGCCGACGGAACCGTGACGTGCGAGGCCGACGACGACACGACGTACACCGCTGGCACCGGCCTCTCGCTCACGGGCTCGGCGTTCGCCGTCGACAGCGCCGCGGTGCAGGTGCGCGTCTCCGGCTCCTGCCCGGTCGGTCAGTCCATCCGCGCCATCGACCCCGCGGGCGCCGTCACCTGCGAGGTCGACGACAACACGACCACCACCTACGCCGCCGGCACCGGTCTGACGCTCACCGGCACGACCTTCGCGGTCAACGCGGCGGTCGTGCAGGCCCGCGTCGCCGGCTCGTGCCCGGTCGGCCAGTCCATCCGTTCCATCGACCCCGCGGGCGCCGTCGCCTGCGAGGTCGATGACGACACCGTCACGACGTACGTCGCCGGCGCAGGCCTCACCCTCTCGGGCACCACCTTCGCCGCCAACACCGCGGTGTTGCAGGCCCGCGTCGCCGGCTCGTGCCCTGCGGGCCAGTCGATCCGCGCGATCGATGCCGCGGGCGCCGTCGCCTGCGAGGTCGATGACAACACCCCCTCCACCTACACCGCCGGCACCGGCCTCACCCTCTCGGGCACCACCTTCGCCGCCGACACGGCGACCCTGCAGGTGCGCGTGGCCGCCTCGTGCGTCGCAGGCCAGTCCATCCGCGCCATCGACGCCGCGGGCAACGTCACCTGCGAGGTCGACGACAACACC
>CAIKNO010000202.1 GCA_903828805.1 uncultured Sandaracinus sp.
GCCTGGCTCGTCACCGAGGCCGTCCATCCCGGCCCAGGGACGCGCGGCAGGATGACCTCGAGCGAGGCGTCCCCGACGGGGGCGGGCGTGCTCAGCTCGTCATTTCCGAGCTCGTCCACCGTCGTGACGCTCGCGAGGCCGGCGCGGATGCCCGTGCTCGCGCGCCAAAGCTTCGACAGGGCGTTGTCGTCCTTCCAGGTTCCCGTTCCGTACGCGGCGTATTTTCCGGTCTCGAGCTCGAGTTCGGGGCCCAGCGCGACCTCGCGCGTGCGACCGCGCCGAAGCGTCACCTTCACCGGGATGATGTCGGCCGTGGGGTCGGACAGGTCGGGTTCCACGTTCACGACGGAAAACGCGCGGAGCGCGAAGAGCTGGTCGCGCGCCGCCGCGATCGCGGACGCACGGTAGGACTGGCCCTCTTTCAGCGGGAGGGCGTCCCGGACGGCATCCATCGGGACGCCGCGCACGTTCGGAAGGGTGATCGTCCCGAAGCGGCACGCCGGGCCCGAGGTCACGTGGAGGTCGAGATCCACGGCGAGGGCGTCGGGGAAGGCGTTCACGCCGACGTCCACGCGGGCGTACGCGTAGCCGCGGTCGCGCAGGATTCCGCGCAGCGCGTCCCGGGCCTCCTGCCAGGCGAGGGTGTCGTAGAGGTCGCCCTCCGCGAGTTCGACCGATTCCTGCAGGCGTGCCCGCAGCGGCGCCGTGAGGCCTTCGGTCCCGCGGATCGTCACCGCCCGGAGCCGCGACGGCTGCCCTTGCGCGACGTGCCCCGTCAGCGTCCAGGGGTGCAGGCTCCGTCGCCAGGGAAGGGCGCTCGGGGTCTCCTCCAGTTCCCAGCCCACGAAGCGGGCGTCGAACCAGCCGTGGTCAGCGTACCAGACCTCGATGCGCCAGGCATCGGCGTCCAGCGTGTCCCGGTCGAGCGGCGTGGGCGGAATCCAGCGCGGCGCCCAGGTGGAGAACGTCCGCGGCGGAGGGTGGGACAGGGCATTGACGAGCGCCTTGTCGGTGTTGACGGGTAAGACCCCGTCGAGGCCCTCCGGGCGGTCGTTTCCCTCGAAGCGCACCGACGCCAGGACATCGCCCTGGGGATGCTTCGCGCAGGCGCCCGCGAACGCGACGAGGCACGCGAGGAGGGCGGGAGACGGACGGGGAAGCCGCACGGTCGACGTCTATCGTGTGCGCCGTCGTCAGCGCTTGTTCCCGCCGCCGCGCCCCGGATCCAGCAGGTCGGTCGCGTCGTCCTCCAGCGCGCCCAGTCCGTCGTTCCAGAGTGGGAGGAAGGCCCACGCCGCCGCTGCGACCGCCACGACGAGGAATGCGAGGAGCAGGAGGTACTCGGTCGTCGCTTGTCCCCGCCGTGCCGGACGACGTACGGGCGCGCACATGTCAGCGACGCTCACCACGGGAATGCCGGCCAGGGCTGCAGCCGAGCGAGGAGCACCGCGGCGACGATCACCGGCGCGAACGCCACGAGCGTGACCTCCGTGCGCTCGCCCCTCACCCAGAAGCGCCAAAGGTTGCCGAGACGCCCGCGGTACGCCAGGACGAGCAACCCGAAGGGAACGGCGAGGGCGTAGCTGAACAGCGTGGCGCGCAGGGCAATCTGCCAGCCGACGAGGCTCCCCGCCGCCATGAGCAGTTTCACGTCGCCCGCGCGCAGGGCCCCGCCGAAACGCCAGGCCGGAAATGCCGCTACGAACGCGATGACGATGCCTGCCAGGCCCTGCCACCACTGCATGTCGTAGAGGGGCGCCACCCCCGCACCCAGGGCCATGGCCGGGAGGGTCAGCACATTCGGGATACGACGCACCCGCAGGTCGGTCGCGCAGGCCGCGACGAGGAGTACGGCCAGCGCAGCGTCCCGCGGACCGAGGGGCGGGACGCCGACCATCATGGGTAGGGCTGCGACACGTTCGCGCGCACCCGTTCGAAGATTCCGCGGACGCCCTCGCCGAAGGCGGCGAAGCCGGCCGCGAGCGCGATCGCGATCACCGAGATGGCCAGCATGTACTCGACGGTGGATTGGCCACGACGCGGCCCACGCGGGGTCGTCACAGGGTCACCCCGGCCGCCGCCGCGACGGCGCGCACGACCGCATCCGCCCAGGCCGTGAACGCATCGAGGTGGGCGCCGGCCACGGCCGTCCCGCCGAGCACGACCAGCGTGCCGACGACCATGCTCTCGAAGCTGCTCCCGGCGTGCTGGTCCATGTTCCTGCCTACCACGTCAGATCGCCGGGTGGCGACTGACCGCTTCCACGCGCGGGCACGCGGCGAGATCGAGGACGTAGCCCACCATGTCCTTGTCGTAGAAGCGGAAACGGGCGCGCTCCTCGAAGCCCCAGCTCCGAAGCTGGCGATGGGCGCCCTCGTTGTCGACCTCGGTGGTCACCTTGACGTGCGTGTGCCCGCGCGCGCGGAGCTCGTCGAAGAGCACCTTGTTGATGTGCCCGCTCACGCGCTTTCCCCGCAGGTCGGGGACGAAGCTGCAGAAGAGGCTCTCTCCGGGAACGTCCGCGAGGCCCGAAATGTCGGCGTAGCGCCCCGTTTGCGCGAGGGGGAGCGCGAGGTGCGGGCGCCGCAGCACGCCCATCGCCGCGAAGGGCGCCAGGAACAGGCCCCGGCGCCGCATGAGCTCCCCGTACATGGCGCCGGTGTCGGTGCTCCCGGCGATGAACCCCCGCACCTCGCCTTCTTCGACGTACGCGAAGCCGAGGAAGGTCGGGATGTCGATCAGCCCGCGGTAGAGGGCGGAGAGGAACGGCATCCCGAGCTGCGCCCAGAGCGAGCGCCCCATGGCTGCGTGGTGGAGTTCGGCCACGCGGGTCGCGTCGCGGAACTGCATGGGACGGATGCGGGCCATCACGTCCGGGTCGACGGGAAACGGGGAGAGGGTCACGAGACGTCGTCCTTTCTGGCGGCTTCCACCGTGTCGCGGAAGGCGGGCTGAGCGATGGCGCGGGCCTGCGCCGCCAGAAAGTGCCCCAGCGCGGCTTCGGCCTGCACCTCGAAGCTCTCGACCAGCAACCTTCGCGCGAGGGTGCCGGCGACCGCGTGGGCGTTCCCGAGCAGGGCGCGGCCCGCGTCCTCGGCCGTGTCCACCGACCCGCTCACC
>CAIKNO010000203.1 GCA_903828805.1 uncultured Sandaracinus sp.
GTCCGCTTGTCCCCGAACCACGTCACGGGGCCGACGTCCATCACGTCCGTGGGGTTCACCGCGAGCTCGCTGAAGCGCTCGCGGGGGCCCTGCGGGATCTGGCGGGCGGCGGCGGCGGCGGCGGCGGCGACGACGTGGACAACATCATGTCCGGCGCCGGCGGGGGCAGCGGCGGGGCCATCCTGCTCGAGGCCGCGCGGGTCGAGGTGACGGGCAGCCTCAACGCGAACGGTGGCGGCGGCGGCGGAGCCTCGTCGTGCAGGACCGCGGGTCCGGGCCAGCAGGGTGCGAACGGACGCGCCCAGCTGACCGCTGCGCCGGGGGGCGCCCGAGGGCCCACCTGCTCCGGCGGGATGTTCGGCGCCGCGGGCGGCAGCGGCGCCGCGGGCGTCACGATCGATGCGCCGGTGGGCGCCTCGAACATGGCCGATGACGCCAACGGCGGCGGCGGCGGCGGCGGCGCGGGATGCATCGTGATCCGCAGCGCAGGCGCGATGTCGGGCGGCGGCGCGATGGCGTCTCCCTCGGTCGCTCCGGGGCTGTACACGCTCGTGGTGGACGCCGAGTAATCCCCGCCGACGCAGAGGCCGCAGGGCCGCACCGTGTGCGCGCGGTGCAGAGACCGCAGGGCCGCACCGTGTGTGCGCGGCGCAGAGACCGCGGGGCCGCATCGTATGTGCGCGGCGCAGAGGCCGGCATCGCAACCCCCGCGCCATCCCTCCGCAGACGCGGGGCCGCATCGTGGGCGCGGGGCCGCGCGTTCTGCCGACGGCGGGCTCAGCGGGGAGCGGTGCCGGGCAGCGTGAACGGCTGCTTGCCCCGCACCACCAGGTCCCACCACTTGAACGTGCGCGCGAGCGCGGCGTCCAGCTCGCGCGTCGCGTCGCTCGGGGCGAAGGTCTCGGCGTCCGGCTCGCAGGCCGCCGTTTGTGCAGAGGCCCGGAGCATGTGGAGGATGCCCGGGCTCCAGCCCTTGCCGCCGTAGACGAGGCAGACGGGCATGTCGAGCTGTTCGAGGTCCGCGAGCGCGTAGGGGATCTTCTCGTCGGCCGTGCCCGACGAGTCCTGGTACTTGCACTCGAGCGCCATCGCGGTGCGCGTGTGCTCCTCGATGACGAGGATGTCGATCCGCCGGTTCTTCCCGATGATGGTCTTGCCCAGGTAGACCTCCCGGTAGACCGTGATGCCGCGGTGCCCGAACGAGTGCACCACGTAGGACGCGACGAGGTTGGCGAACTGGGTGCCGGTGAGCGACATCGAGCCGCGCGCTTACCACGCCAGCGAGCGCTGCGGGAAGGGCGCTTGCGCGCACGCCGTGCCGCCGGTCTGAGCGAGTCGCTCCTCCGCGATCTGCAGCGCCTTCTCGCTCACGTCGTTTCCCCAGAACGAGCGCCCGAGGCGAAGCGCCGCGACGCCGGCGGAGGCCGTGCCCATGAACGGATCGACGACGCACTCCCCGGGCAAGCTCGACTGCGAGATGAGCACCTCGTTCACCCGGACCGGCTTCTCGGTGGGGTAGCCGCTTCGGATGCGCTTCTCGGCGATGACGTCGGAGATGCCGAGGTCGGCGAGCTTTCGTTTCCCCTTCTCGAAGAAGAGGATGAACTCGTAGGTCGAGCGGTAGTGGTAGCCCATCCCGATGGCGAGCTTGTGCCACACGAGCGGCTTCCAGAACTTGAAGCCCACCTGCTCGGCGATGGGCTTGGCCGCGAAGGCCGTCTCCTGGTCGCAGAACAGATAGAAGTGCGAGTTCTTCTTCAGCACCCGGTGCACCTCGACGAAGAGCTCGAGGAAGCGCGCGTTCGGGAACACCGTGAACCAGTCGTTGCTCGACGACTTGCTGTGGGTCAGCCGCGTCGTCGTGCCGACCGCGCGGTGCTTCTCGAGCGACTCGTACGGAGGATCGGTCGTCACGAGGTCGACCGACGCGTCGGGCAGGGTGCGCAGCCACGTGACGGCGTCCATCCGGCTCAGCCAGTAGGACGGGACGATCACGGGCTCAGGCATGGCATGGGGGATTAGCACGCCTCGTAGGACGCGCGCGGGGGCGGCCGACTGACGCCCGCGCGCGCGAACGTGAACCTCGCCCGGACCGGGACGTCGGGCCACGGGCACCCGTCCGGAGCGCCGAGATTCAGCTGGGCCAGCGCCGCTCGCGCTCGAGCTGCTCGGCGAGGTGGAGGAGGCCCTCGAGGTCCAGCGCCTCGAGCGCCCGGGCACGGGCGTCGGTCCACTCGAGACCGAGCGCCCTGCAGAGCACGCGCACGGTGACGAGCAGCGCGTCGCGGCCCTCCTGGCGACCCTCTTCGAGGCCTTCCTGCAGTCCCATCCCGCGGCCCTTGGCGAGGCACTCCTTGGCGAACGCGCTCCGGTATTCGAACCCTTCGGTCTTCATCGTTCCCTCCAGCACCAGGCGAGCGACGTCGCCGAGCGCATCGAGCACCGCGTCGAAGTAGAGCCTGCCACGATCTTCGTCCCGTTGCGCCACCACGTCGGCCGCGCGCAGCGCGGCGGCGGCCACCCGCTCGAGGTCGGGTCCCCGGCGATGCACGAGCGCGGAGAGCAACGCCAGCTCCGGCGTCCGCGCGGCGACTTCTTCGTCCACGATCCGGGGCATCTCGGCGGGCCCGATCACCAGCGGCGCGAAGGTCCCGCCCTGGAAGCCCGTGATCGGCCGGCGGGCCCAGGCCGCGACGCCCTCGTCGAGGGCGACGACCACCAGCCAGGTGGTCTTGCCGAGCGCCTGGTGGGCGCTCGCGGCGTAGAGCGGCCACACCCGGCGCTTCTCCTCCCTGCGGTCGAGCTGTACCACCACCACCACCGCGGCCTCCCCGTCGTAGACGAGGTCCGCGGCGTAGACCGCGGGTGAGAGCTGCGAGAACGACGCGCTCGACTCCTGAAGGGCGCCGACCTCCAGCCCGAACGCCCCGCGCAGCAGCGAGGCCATCACCTCGGGCGCGTCACGTAGGAGCGCGAGAGGAAGCTCGTGGTCCGTCGAGGGCATGCCGGGGTTCGAGCACGCCCCGCTCCGGTGCCTCGGAACCCCGAGCCCGCGAGAAACGCCGGCGCGAGCGGCGATCCCGCCCGCCTGTGGCGGCGTCCGCCGCACCGCTCGGGAGACGTGCCGTCGCAGCTTCGCGAAGCGTGCCGGTCGGTGTGGTCCTGCGCGTTCCCGGAGCCGTCCTTGCGCACCGCCCGCCCCCGAGCGCCTGCAGCCCCGCGTGTGGGCGTCGTCGCCGTTCCGCCCGATGGGCCGCGCACGCTTGCCCCGGCGGCACGTCCTCCTCACGCTGCCTCCATGATGGACGGGCCGATCGTGCTCTTCGACGGGGTCTGCAACCTGTGCAGCGCCGCGGTCCGTTTCCTGATCGCGCGGGATCCGTCGGGCAGGCTGCGCTTCGCGTCGTTGCAGTCCGAGGCGGGCGCGCGGGTGCTCGCCGCGCACGGCCGCGCGGCGCCGGTCGGCGAACCGGGCTCGGTGCTGCTCGTCGAGGGCGGTCGGGTGTACGAGCGCTCGACCGCCGCGCTGCGGACCGCGGCGCATCTCTCCGGGCCGTGGCCGCTCGCGGTCGCGCTCCTCGCGGTGCCCCGTCCTCTTCGCGATGCCGTCTACGGAGGCATCGCGCGGCGCCGGTATCGCTGGTTCGGGCGCACCGACGCGTGCTGGGTCCCGACGCCTGCGCTCCGCGCGCGCTTCCTCGCGGATTGATCCGGGGACGGAACGCGACGACCCCGCGGCCTGGGGGCTGCGAGGTCGTCGTCGTGCGAGTGCGGCGCGAGGCCGCGAGGGTCTCAGAGCGCGGTGGGGCAGAGGACCGGGTCGTAGCCCAGCGCGCTCACGCCGGGCACGGCGACGGCGGTCGTGCCCTCGTCGATCGAGAGCAGGAACGCCACCAGCTGGCGGATCTGCGTGTCCCGATCGCCCGTCA
>CAIKNO010000204.1 GCA_903828805.1 uncultured Sandaracinus sp.
CCACGCCTCGCGCGACGACCACGACGCGGACGACCTCTCTGGTAGCGACGGGCGGCGCCTCCGACACGCGCACCGGCAGTCGCACGACGAAACGCGCGCCACCGACGGTGACCCCGGACGCCACGCGGTCCCCCACCTCCACGAACCCCCCGAGATCTCGCACCGTCCGTGCGACCACCGTGAGACCGATCCCGCTCCCCGTCGGGCGCGTCGTGAAGAACGGCTCGAACAGCCTCCCCACCGAGGCCTCGGGGACACCCGGCCCGCGGTCGATGACGGCGAGATGCACGCGGGCGGCCTCGGCCCGACAGAGCACCCGGATCCCGTCCCGCGGCGAGCCCGACTGCAGCGCGTTGCGGAGGAGGTTCGACAGGGCGAGCCCGAGCAGGTGCGCGTCCGCCTGCACGGTCTCCGCGCCGGGACCGACCTCGACGGACACCGCCTGCGCGGCCTCGCCCTCGGACGCGGGCACGACGCTCGAGAGCAGCGCGGCCAGATCGACCGCGTCGCGACGCAGCTCGATCGGGCGAACGAAATCCAGCAATTCGTCGACGATCCGTCGGATTCGATCGGCCTCTTCGCCGATGATCTCCGCGAGCGCCCGCGACGGACCGGCCTCCGCGGGCAGGCTTCGCTTGAGCATCGGCAGGGCGTTGAAGATGACGGCCACCGGGTTCCGGACCTCGTGCGCGACCACCGCGGAGAGCTCGCCGAGGGCGGCGAGCCGCTCTCGACGCACGAGCGCCTCGCGGGCCGCACCGAGATCGCTCCGCACGACCTCCAGCGCCTGCAGGCTCCTCGTGTGCAGGTCGACGAAGCTCGCACCGACACCGAGGACGAGCGCGAGCAGTCCGATGTCGTTGAGGTACGGAGCCCGCGTGAGGCCCGCGAACGCGAGCGTGTCGTTCAGGCCCGTCACGGTGAGGAGCCCGCTCGCGGCGAGCTGGGACGGCGCCCCCGGCGCCCCGCGCCTCCAGAGCTCGTACGTGCGGGCATCGAGGTACAAGAGGCCGACCGAGTAGAGGCCCGCGAAGACGCGGCCGAGCGGCGTCGGGACGCTGTCGCGGTAGCGCATCCCGAACCACGCGGCCCGCTCGAACACCGCGCCGGAGATGACGAGGCCCGGCACGAGCGAGAGCAGCCCCACCACGGCGCACGCGGCGGCGAGCTGCCAGTCCGTCCGCGTCGGTGGATGCCCGCTCTGGCTCGCGAGGAAGCCGATCCACAACGCCCCGTGGAGGCCCCCCGAGAACATCGTGACCCGCGAGCACAACGCCTCGGTGGGCGCGTCGACGCCCAGCCCCATCGACACGCTCGAGGCCGCGAAGAGCGCCGCCGCGAACACGCCCCCGGCGAACCACGCGAGGGGCCTGGTCCGAAAGCGCCGCCAGGCGACGATCGCGTAGCCGCCGACGAGCACCAGACAGACCGCCGAGATCAGCGGCAGCACGCCCTCCGCGCCGAGCGACGGACCGACCATGGCCCCTGACTACACCATCCGGCGGGCCGGGGGCCACCGCCGCGACGCCGCGCGGACGACCGAGCAGGCTCGAGCGCAACCCCGCCTCTACGGCTCGGGGACCACGGGCCCCTCGGCCCGCGGGCGCATCGCGCGCTCCACGACGAACATCAGGCCCATCAGCCCATAGGCGATCCCGCCGGTGTACACCGTCCACCACCAGACCGGCGCCGCGAGCGCGAGCCCCCCGGCGACCGCGCCGTTGCCCACGAAGAACGCGCACCACGCCTTCGTGAAGCGACGGCAATGATGTTGCTGCGCGGGGCCGAGCACCGGGTGCTGCATCCGCGCGAAGCGCTCGATCATCGGCACCGCCGGCGGCACGAGCGTGCTGCCGAACTCGAGCAGCAGCACCGCGTTGATCAGCACCGGCAACGCCCGCACGAAGCGGCCGTCGTCCGTCCACGCCCCGAGCACGACGAGGCTCGCCACCGCGAGCGGCAGCCGCGCCACGCTCCACAGCGCGGCCCGCCCGGCGCGGCGGAGCCGGAACGCCAGCCCCACGGACACCACCGCGAGCATGCCGAGCGAGACCGAGCGCGCGGGCAAATACAGCAGGCCGTAACCGACCGCGATGGGGTACGCGACCGCCACGACCCCGTTCACGATGGCCCCGGCGATGCCGAGGGCCCGCGTCGCGTTCACTTCGACCGGTGCTGCGCGACGTAGGCGGCCAGGTTTCGCACGCTCGAGAAGATGTGCTTGTTCTGGTCGTCGTCGGCGCGGATCCGGACGCCGAACTTCTTGTCCACCGCCATCGCCAGCTCGAGCGCATCGATCGAGTCGAGCCCCAGCCCGGTGACGAAGAGGGGCGCCTCGGCGTCGATGTTCTCGGGACGCACGTCGTCGAGCATGAGGGCCTCGACGATCAGTTCCTTCACCTGCTGCTCCAGCTCCATCGCGCTCCTGGGGTCCGGCCCTGCGAACTCGGTTCTCTCGGGGGGTCGAGCGTCCGCTCAGATGGGCGAGGGCGCAACCGCGGCGTGCAGCTGCGGGACGAGCTCCACCCGCCGCCGCTTGCTGGCCATCAGCTTGGCCTGGAAGGGGTTGTCGTCCCGCCAGAGATCTCCGGCGAGCACGGTGGTCAGCCCCCGCTTGAGGTCCATGTCGGGGTCCTCGGCGAAGAAGAGGCTGTGCAGCAGGGTCGAGTGATAGAAGCTGTGCACCAGCGTCGCGAAGACGTTGTAGCCGTGCGCGACGTGGGTCGCGTGCGCGTCGAGCAGGGCGGGGTCGGCCTCGCGGCCCTCGCGCAGCGCGAGCACGACCGTGTCGGCCAGGTGCGTCGCGCCGACCATGCCCAGCGACACGCCGCTCGAGAACACCGGGTCGAGGAAGCACGCTGCGTCTCCGGTGCAACCCCAGCGAGAACCGTGCTGCTTCTCGTTGTGGAACGAGAAGCTCGAGAGCAGCCCCGGCTTGCGCGGCCGCACCGCGCCCCGCGTGACGCGGCTCAGGAACGGAGAGGCCGCGATGTACTGGTCGAGCCAGGTCGAGTCGATGCCCTTCTTCCGGGTCACCAGGCCGATGCTGATCTTCCCGCCCCCGAGCGGGATCGCCCAGTGCCAGCCCTCGTCGACGAAGAGGACCTTGATGTTCCCGCGCGCGGTCACGCAGAGCTCGCGGTCGATCTCGGGATCGAGCTGCTCGTAGTGCGCGAACGTCGCCGCGAGGCCGAAGTCGACCAGCTGCCGGGTGGTCTTCGCGCGGCGTCCGAGCACCGCGTCCTGGCCGGTCGCGTCGATGAGGTAGCGGGCGGTGTACTCCGCGCGATCGGTGCGAACGCGGACGCCGAGCGCTTCGGGCGTGGCCTCGAGCATGCGCTCGCCCTGATGCACCTCGCAGCCGACGGCCTCGGCGCGGTTCAGGAGCCAGTGATCGAACTTGCTGCGCTCGACCTGATACGCGTGATCGGGCGAGCCGGGCATCCCCTCGGCGAACGTGTAGACGGTGTGGCCGCCGATGCGCTCGTCGAGGAACTCGGCCCCCGCCTTGTGCAGGAAACCCTCCGTCTCGGGATCGACGCCGAGACGTCGGAAGACCTCGAGATCGCAGGGGAGCAGGGACTCTCCGATGTGGAAGCGCGGGAAGACCTCGCGCTCGAGCACGAGCACCGAGAAGCCCGCCTGCCGCACCAGGTTCGCGGCGGTCGAGCCGGAAGGGCCCCCGCCGATCACGATGACGTCGTGGGTGTGCTGCATGGCGGTCGAGTGTGGGGGTAGTCCCCGGACTCCGCCAGGGGTCACGGCGCCCGCGCCGCGTCGGCCGCACGCCCGCCATGCTCACCATGAGAGGACGTCGCGATCAGGGCACGAGATCGGGGCGAACGCGCAACGCCCAGGGCCGCGGCACGTCGAACGCGAGCGGCACCCAGGCCTCTTGCCCGGCGCGCACGGCCTCGAGAAGCGGCAGCGCGGCCGCCGCGGGGTTGGCGGCGCGGCCTGGATCGAGCACGCGGCCCGCGAACGTCGGCGTGAACGGCACCGCATCGCGGTCCATCCGCAGGCCGTCCAGCACCGCGAGCGCACCGCCCTCCGGCCGCGCGGACTGCACGCACAGGCCCACCGCCAGCCCCTCCCGCGCGCACTGCGCCGAGAGCGGCGCCGGCAACCGGTCGTCCGCGACCGCGACGACCGCCTCGCCACCGCGCTCCGAGAGCAGCGCCATCGCCTCGAGCAGCCCCGCCTCCAGGCTTCGCTCGGCGGCCGCGAGCGCGGTCGAGAACGCCTGGTTTCCGGTGCCGATCGAGCCGAGCCCGCCCGCCGCGTTGTGCACGCTGTTCTTGAAGCGCATCGGCGAGAGCTGCCCGTCTCCCTCGAAGATGGCCTGCAGCAACACGACCATCGTCTCGATCTCGCCGTAGCTCGAGGCGTAGAGGGTGGCGACGGTCTTCGGATCGACGGCGGCCCCCTCGCACGCCCGCGCCGCGACCTCGCCGAGCATGCGGGTGAGGCGCGAGCTGCCGCGGCCGAGACGGGCGGGGACCCACGGCGCCGCGCAGTCGATCACCGTGGGGTCCTCCACACCGGCCACGAACGCCGCGAGGTCCCCGTAGCCCGGCGACCACAGCGACACCCCCGTGAGGTACGCCGGCCTCATCGCGCCCCCGGCACGCCGATCGCGAGGCACACGTTGCTGCCCCCGAACGCGAACGAATTGCTCAGGACCCGACGGATCGGGCGGGCGAGGGCGGCCGCGGCGTCGAGCGGCACGTGCACCCGCACCTCGGGGTCGAGCGGCGCGCTGCCGAGGGCCTCCGGCACGCGCCCCGTGCGCACTGCGTGCAGCGCGAACACCGCCTCGGTCGCCCCCGCCGCGCCGAGCAGGTGCCCGGTGTAGCCCTTGGTCGAGACGACCGGGACCCGGTCCCCGAGCAACGCCGCGATGGCCTTCGACTCGGCGAGATCGTTCTGCGGCGTCGCCGTGCCGTGCGCGTTGACGTGGTCCACGTCCGACGGCGAGAGCCCCGCCTGCAGGAGCGCACGCTCCATCGCCTCGCGCGCGCCGCGGCCCTCGGGCTCCGGCGAGCTCATGTTGTAGGCGTCGCTCGACTCGCCGACGCCGAGCAGGTGCACGTCCGCATCGCCCTCGCGCTCGAGCAGCATCAACGCCGCGCCCTCGCCGATGTTGATGCCGTCGCGACCGGCCCCGAACGGACGGCACCGCGTCGGGCTGAGGATGCCCAGGCCGTGAAAGCCGTGGAGCGTCATCTTGCAGAGGGAGTCGACCCCGCCGACCAGCGCCGCGTCCACCAGCCCCGCACGGATCAGGCGCGCCGCCGAGGCGTGCACCTTGCCGCTCGAGCTGCACGCGGTGGAGAGCACGTAACACGGCCCCTCGATGCCCACCTGCGCGGCGAGCAATTCCGCGAGCGCCTGGAAATCATGCTGTTTTCGAAGGGAGAACGAGTCCGGAAGCCGCCCGTCCGTGGCCCAGCCCGCGTAGGCCGCCTCGGTGGCGTCGAGCCCCCCGGTGCTCGTGCCGAGCAGCAGCGCGACCCGCGTCGCGCCCCAGCGGCCCACGGCGCGCTCGACCGCCGGGCGGACGTCTCCGAGCGCGCACATCCCGAGCCGCGCGAGGCGGCACTCGTACGCCGAGAACGCCGGAGGCAGCGGAGGCAGCGACCCGGGCAGCGCACCGACGAAGGTGTCGAACGCGAGCGAGAGCGAGGGCGAGGCGAGGCCGTGCGGCGCGAGCCCCGAGCGCCCCGCATCGAGCGCGGCGAGGACCGCGTCCGTCGAGTCCCCGAGCGCGTTGACAGCCGAGTACGCCGTGATCGGGATCGGGGCGAAGGGCGGCCCCGCGGGGAGCGGAGCCTCGGGGCGTCGAGCCTGCGGCGCGGGGTGGACCATCGCGGACGAAGGTGGGTCTACAACGATCCGGATCCCTCGGACAAGCCTGGAGCCGGACGCGCGCTCCGAGGGCCGACCGGGACATGGATGTCAGAGCGCGAACGCACAAGGAAAGGCGCGGTCGGGCGCGCGCACCGTGGTAGTTTGCCCTTCTCTTGAACGCAGAAGGACGGGCGTGTTATCTAGCGCGCCGGTTTCGGGAGCAGGTTCTCCCGGCGTTCGTAGCTCCCGAAGGAGGCTCCTCGTGATGGACTGGAAGAAGCTGGCTTGTTGCGTGGCGCTCGGCGGCGCCCTCACGGCGTGTGGTGGTGGGACGACGACCCCCGACGCGCCCCCGCAGACGCGTCGGTACGTGCTCTCGGCGATCCGCATCCCCGAGCCCATGGGGACCTCGGCGGTCGGGTTCAACCTCGACGGCATGAACTCGACCGGCGACGGCACGACCTGCGTCGAGCTCAGCCCCGACTACACGTCGATCAACGATGCCCCCGAGACCGGCGTCGACAACGCGCTCGGCTCGCTCGTGCCGCAGCTCGGCATGCTCCTCGGCGACTCGTGCCCGATGGGCACCCCGGCGGCCGACTGCCTCAGCGCGCTCATCGGCCAGCAGATCACGGAGGGCAAGCTCCTCATCGTGATGGAGGTCCGTGACATCAACAGCTTCGTGACGGACTCGTCGATCGAGGTCCAGCTCTACCTCGGCACCGTCCCCGGCGGCGGCGCGCCCATGCTCGCGGGCAGCACCCTCGCCCCCGACCAGGCGTTCGACGTCATGGCCGTCGGCGCCCCCGTCAGCGGCACGATCACGGCCGGCCGCATGGCGGTCACCACCCCGCTCCTGACCATCTCGATCGCGACGTCGTCGCTCACGCTCGACCTCAACATCCGCAACGCCCAGGTCCGCGGCACCTTCGGCCCGATGGGCAACGGCATCGTGAACGGCGCCATCGGCGGCTCGCTCCGCGTGTCGGACATCGCCATGGCGGCGGAGTCGATCATGCCGGGCCTCAGCGCCACGGTCATGAGCGTCCTCGGCGGCATCGCCGACATGGAGCCCCAGGCGGCCGATCCGACCACCTGCGACTCGCTCTCGGTCGGCATCGCGTTCGACGGCGTCAACGCCGC
>CAIKNO010000205.1 GCA_903828805.1 uncultured Sandaracinus sp.
CGCAGCGTCGCGGCTGTCTGCGGGGATTCTCACGGATTCTGCGCGGGTCAGGGGCTGGGCACGGCGCCGGGGGCCGGGGCCGGAGCGGCAGGCTCGGGCGCAGGAGGCGCCTCGGAGGGCGCGGCCATCTGCTGCTCCACGAACGCGGTCATTTCGTCCATCGTGACGTCGCCGTCGCAGTTCAGGTCCTCGGGCGGCTCGCAGCGAGGCGTCGGTGCGAAGGTCTCGGGGGGCGCAGTTCCGTCTGCGTCCGGCGCCTCCTCGTCGAGCTCGCCGGTCTCGCCGCCCGTCGCAGGTCCCCGGCCCATCGGGCTGGCCGGCGGACCCATCAAGACGTTCGCGAAGCCGACCGTGAGTCCGTCGGAGAACGTGATGATCGCGAGGCCGACGAGCATCACCGCGACGAAGGGCAGCACCGCGCGCGTGATGTAGCCGACCGGCTTGTCGAAGAGCGTGCTCGCGATGAACAGGTTCAGGCCCACCGGCGGCGTGAGGTAGCCGATCTCCATGTTCACGATGAACATGATCCCGAAGTGCAGCGGATCGATGCCGGCGGCCTGCGCCATCGGGGCGAGCAAGGGCACGAAGATGAAGATCGCGCTCATGATGTCGAGCAAGCACCCGACCACGAGCAAGAGCGCGTTGACCACGAGCAGGAACTGCCAGGGCGCGAGGTGCATCGACTCGACCCACCCGGCGGCGGCCTGGGGAATGCCGCGCTGGTCGAGGAATTCGCCGAAGCTCATCGCGACCACGAGGATGACCAGGAAGCTGCCGAGCATCACGCCCGTCTCCTGGAAGACCTTGGGCACGTCCGAGAGCTTGAGCGCGCGGTGCACGAAGACCTCGACCACGACCGCGTACACGACGCTGAAGCAGGCGCTCTCGATCGCGTTGAACACGCCGGAGTAGATCCCGAGCGAGATGGCGATCGGAAAGAGCAGCGCCCAGAACCCGTCGCGGGTCTCTTCCCAGAGGCGTCGGCCGGAGAAGGGTTGCCGGGGCGTCTTGTCGCGGACGCCCTGCACCATGCCCATGACCATCAAGATCCCGCCGATGACCAGGCCCGGGCCGTAGCCGCTCGCGAAGAGCCGCTCGACCTCGATGTGCGCGCGCGTGTTGACGATCGCGTAGACGATCATGGGGATCGAGGGCGGGATCAGGATCCCGAGCGACCCGGCGCTCGTGACCAGCCCGTGCGCGAACGGGCCCCGAAAGCCCTGCTCGATCAGCGCCGGTGCCATCATCCCGCCGATCGCGACGACCGTCGCCGGGCTCGAGCCGCTGATCGCCGCGAAGATCATGCAAGCGAGGACCGCGCTGACCGCGAGACCGCCGGGCAACCAGCCGACCAGCGACATGGAGAAGCCGACGAGGCGTCGGCTGATCTGTCCGTGGCTCATCACCGCGCCGCTCATCACGAAGAACGGGATGGCGAGCAGCGCCTGGTTGTCGGCGAGGCCGACGATGCGCTCGACGAGCGGGAGCGAGGTCGGCACGACGACCCCGGGCACCGGCCACACCATGAAGCACACGATGACGACCGCGCCGAGCAGCACGAAGATCGGGACCCCGAGCAGCGTGAGCGCGAGGATCGCCGCCGCGAGGATGCCGCCCGGCCCGAAGAACGGAAGCACGAGAACGAGGGCGACCACGACGAGGAACACCGTCGGGCGCGCCCGCTTCGCCTCCCCCGTCGAGGTCGAGTTCGCGACGTCGCCCGCCTTCGCGGCGCGCTCCTCGGCCGCGCGCTTCTCGGCCTCCTCCATGCCTTCGGCCTTCGCGGGGGCGCCGTAGTCGCCGCCCGAGAGCGCGGATACGGCCGCGGCCAGGAAGCGCACGGTCGTGAACGAGAACGCCACGAGGACCGCGAGGGTCTGCACCCAGAACGGGATGCCGGTGTGCTCGAGCCGGCCGCCCACGTAGAACGTCCCCGTCTCGGCGAACACGTAGCGGTACCCGAGCCACGCGAGCAGCCCGGTGAACGAGGCGGTCACCGCGTGGCCCAGCGCCGCGACGTGCCTGCGGAGTCCGTCGGGGATGGCCTTCTCGAGGCTCTCGATGCGGATGTGCTTGCCGATCGGGACGCACACGCTCGCGCCGAAGAGGCCGACCCAGAGCACGCAGAGCATCGCGAGCTCCTTCGACCAGATGTAGCCGCGCGGCATCCATCCGAGCGACACCGCGGCGGCGGCCACGAGCAGCCCCACGCCGGTCGCGAGACGGCGTGACCAGCCCTCGTGTCGGGTCCGGGCCTCGTTCCAGGCGAGGGCCGCGGCGGCCGCTCCGAGCAGGGTCGCGTACACGACGCCGGACCCGACCGACAGCATCATCCAGCCGATCCCGCCGAGCAGCGCCAGGGTGAGCGCGCCGGTCACGAGGGCCGAGCCCCGGAACGGGAAGAACGGGCGGCCGCGGTTTCGCTCGGCGTGGGAGGCGCCGAAGGCGAGGAACCCGAGCGACACGAGCCCGAACACGAACGGCGCGACGGTGCCGTCGAGGACCGTGCGGGTCTCGGGCGAGGTCACGGAGAACGCGGAGGCGAGCCAGCGACCGATGCGGCTGTCGGGGGTCTCGAGCTGGCGCGCCATGACCTCGAGGAACACGACGACCGTGATGACGACGAGGAAGAGCGCGATGACCGCTTGCTCGATCGAGAAGAGCGCGCGGTCGAGGCGGCGGAGGGGGGAGGGCGCGGGCTGGGACATCCCGCGGATCTTCGCCCGCCGGGTTCCGGCGGGGCAAGGAAGGCACCGTCCGGGGGTGCGCTGCCGGCGCCGGGGTCCGCTGACTCCGAGGTCCCGGTTCTGCGGGCGTCGACGCCGACGCGGTCGGATTCTGCGGGCCCGGCGATACCGCGCCGGCCGTGGGTCCGTTAGGCTGCCGCCCCCATGACGCGCGTGACGAACTTCAACGCCGGCCCCGCGGCGCTTCCCCTGCCGGCGCTCGAGCGGGCGCAGCGAGAGCTCCTCGATCTCGAGGGCACGGGGATGTCCGTGCTCGAGCACTCGCACCGGGAGCCTCCTTACGAGGCGATCCACCGCGAGGCGCTCGGCCTGCTCCGCCGCATGCTGGCGGTGCCGGACACCCACCACATCCTGTTCATGCAGGGCGGCGCGCGCGCGCAGTTCGCGCTCGTCCCGATGAACCTCTTGCACCCCGGACGCAGCGCCGACCATCTGGTCACGGGCACCTGGGCCAAGCAGGCGTGGGAGGAAGCCTCGCTCGTCGGCGCGGCCTGCGGAGCGACGGCGCGGGTGGCCGCGACCACCGAGCGCGAGGGACGCTTCGTGCGGGTCCCCGCGGCGGACGAGCTCGCGCTCGATCCCGGGGCGTCCTACGTCCACCTCACGTCGAACAACACCCTCTTCGGCACGCAGTGGTCGGTGTTCCCCGACGTGGGCGAGGTCCCGCTCGTCGCCGACATGACCAGCGATCTGCTGACCCGGCCCATCGACGTCGCCCGTTTCGGGCTGATCTACGCCGGCGCGCAGAAGAACCTCGGACCCGCCGGCGTGACGGTGGTCCTCGTGCGCAAGGACCTGCTCGACGGTGCGCGGACCGACATCCCGCAGATCTTCCGGTACCGCTCGTTCGCGTCGAGCGATTCCTTGTTCAACACCCCGCCCACCTTCGCCATCTACATGATGCGAAACACGCTCGCGGCCCTCGAGGAGCGCGGCGGTCTGCCCGCGTTGCATGCGGAGAACCAGGCCAAGGCGGCGCGGCTTCACGCGGCCATCGATGCGAACCCCTCGATGTGGCGCGCGCCGGTCGAGCGCGCGAGCCGCTCGATGATGAACGTCGTGTTCCGGCTCCCGACCGAGGCGCTCGAGAAGGCGTTCCTCGCGCAGGCGGCCCGCGAGGGCATGGTCGGGCTGCAGGGGCACCGTTCGGTGGGCGGCATCCGGGCGTCGCTCTACAACGCGGTGCGCCTCGCGGACGTCGAACGGCTCGTCGAATTCATGGAGGCGTTCGAGCGATCCCACGGCGGCTGATCGTCCGCGGAAGAGCGGGTGCGCGGCCGCGCCCCGGCGCGTCGGGAACGCACGCGGCGCGCTGGCCCGCAGGCCCCCGCGGACCCATATCTCGCGCCGTCGTGCCCGCGCTCTCGCCCCGTTCCGTCGTCGTCGCCGCCTTGCTGATGGCGATGTTCATGGCGGCGATGGAGGCCACCGTCGTGGCCACGGTGATGCCGACGGTCATCGCGGACCTGGGCGGCCTCGGGCTCTACGGATGGGTCGGCGCGTCGTACCTGCTCGCGTCCACGGTCACGGTGCCCCTCTACGGGAAGCTCGCGGATCGACGCGGCCGCAAGCCGGTGCTGCTCCTGGGGATCGCGCTCTTCCTGCTCGGCTCCCTCGCGAGCGGACTGTCGCCGACCATCGAGGCCCTCATCGTCTTTCGCGCGGTGCAGGGCGCGGGGGCGGGGGCGGTGCAGCCGGTCGTGCTCACCATCCTCGGGGACCTCTTCACGCCCGCGGAGCGCGGCAAGGTCCAGGGGTTCTTCGGGGCGATGTGGGGGGTCGCGGGGATCTCCGGGCCCCTGCTCGGCGGGGCGATCGTCGCGGTCGCTTCGTGGCGCTGGGTGTTCCTGCTGAACCTCCCGTTCGGCCTCGCCTCGGCGCTGGTGCTCGTCCGCTCCTACCACGAGGAGCGTCGCCGGCCGGTGTCGGACGCGCCCCTCGATCTGGCCGGGGCGACGACGGTGCTGCTCGCCTCGCTCGCGGTGTTGCTCGCCGCGTCGGGCGTCGCGCCGTGGATCTTGGCGCCGCTCGCGGTCGCGCTGCTCGGGCTCTTCGTGGTCGTCGAGCGACGCGCCGCCGATCCGGTGGTGCCGCTCCCGCTCCTCTCGCGGCCCCTGATCGCGACCACGACCGCGTCGTCGCTGATGCTGGGCGCGACGATGAACGGCGTGTTGAATTTTCTGCCGCTGCACGTGCAGGGCGTGCTCGGCGCGGGGCCCACGGCGTCGGGTCTGGTCATCGCGCCGATGCTCGTCGGGTGGCCTGTCGCCTCCGCGCTCACGAGCCGTCTGTTGACGCGCGTGGGCTATCGAAGGCCGGTGCGCTTCGGGGCCTTGCTCACGCTGGTCGGTGCCTCGGCCGTGGTGCCGCTCGTGGCGTCGCAGTCGGCGCCGTGGATGATCGGCCTCGCCATGCTGATCTTCGGGTTCGGCATGGGGCTCGCCAACACGGCGATCTTGATCGGCGTGCAAGCCAGCGTGGGGTGGGAGCAGCGCGGCGTGGTCACCGCCACCACGATGTTCGCGCGCACCATGGGCGGGGCGCTCGGGGTGGGGGGCCTCGGCGCCGTGCTCGCGGGGCGCCTCGAGCGTTCGCTCGATCCGAACGTGGTGCGCGCGCTGCTCGATCCGGAGCTCCGCGTCGCGGCGCTGGCCATGCCCGGCGCGGTCGAGGCGCTGGGCTCGGCCCTCGCGCCGATCTTCTGGGGCGGCGCGCTGGCGGCGGCCCTGGCGCTCGGCGGCGCGCTCCTGCATCCGCCCGACCCCGCCCCCGAGGCATGAGCGCGTCCACGCGCGGGTCAGCGACGTCCGTCGCGTGACGCCGCGGCGAGCGCCTGGAGGTGCTCCCCCTCGGCCGTTCGATTCTCCCATGCCGGGTCCACGGCCAGCTGCACCAAGGCCCGGGCCAGGTCCTCGGACTCGATCGAGCGATAGCGGTCTCGCAGGGTGCGTGCGCCGAGCGAGCCCAGCACTCCGAGCGTCCCGTCCGCGAGTCGCCCGATCGTCCGCTCGAAGGGCCGCTTCACGTCCCGGTCGCCGAGGATGAGCGAGGGGCGCGCGATCGAGAACGGCACTCCGCTCCGCCTCAGCGTCTCCTCGACCTCGGCGCGCGCCGCGAGGTACGCGTTGCCCCGCGGATCGGCGCCGATCGACGAGAGGTACACGAAGCGCTGCACGCCCGCGCCGCGGGCCGCCTCGATCAGCATGCGCGTCATGCCCACGTCGACCGCCGCGTAGCTCTCGGTGGCCGGAGAGCGACCCTCCCGCGCGGCCTGGCGCGCGCGGGCTCGCGTGGTCCCGAGGCACGCGAACACCACGCGGGGTCGGAGCGAGGCGAACCTCGAGGCGAAGGCCTCGGCGTCCCAGGGGGTCGTGTCCGTCGAGGCCCCGAGCGCCGCGAAGCGAGCCTCCCATGCCGCCCTCTGCGGAGACTCGGGGCGCACGTGCGGCAGGACCTGCGCGTCGCGCGCGCGGAGGGTCTGCACCACGGCCCGGCCCGTGAGCCCGGTCGCGCCCGCGACGAAGAAAGGGCCCTCGGTCATGGCGCGAGCTTGGCGTGCGCCAGGGATCTCCACAAGCGAGCGAGCCCGTAGAGCGCCGTCGAGAGGTCCGGGCCATGAGCGGTGACGGATGTCTGGCCAATGCGGGCGAGGGGCCGCTCCGAGGTTGTCGAGGGGATGCTCGGTGCGCACAGGACGGCGAACCGGAGGAATCCATGTCCGTCGTCCCCGTCTCCGTTCCAGGCGTCCGCGTGAAGGGCCCGCTCACC
>CAIKNO010000206.1 GCA_903828805.1 uncultured Sandaracinus sp.
CCCGCCTCCGCGCCGCCGCCCGCCCCGACCGCCGTCGTGCCGGTCGCCCTCCCGACGGCTGCGGTCGCGCCCGTCCAGGCGCCACCCTCCGCGGTCGCGCCCGTCCTCGCTCCGCCCCCGGCGGTGGCCCCGCTCGACGCCCCATCGGCTCGCCCGGCGGAACCGCGGCGCGGCATGCCGATCGGTGCCTGGATCGGGATCGCCGGCGCGATGTCGTTCGGCATCGCGATGGCGGTGATGATCGCCCCTCGACTCCTCGGCCCCGCACCGGTGGCGCCCGTGTCCGCCGCGGCGGTCGTTCCGCCCGTGCCGTCCCCATCGGGCGGCCCGGTCGCGGCCACGGTCGTCGCGGAGGTGCCGGACCTGCCCCCCGCGCCCCCGACGCCGAGCGCCCCCGTCGCGCCCGCCATCACGCCTCCCGAAGCAGCCGAGGCGCCGACTCCGACGGCGCCCGAAGGCGCCCGCGCCGGGGCCGGGGCGCCGCGTCGCGCCACCGCGCAGACGGGCCCTGCCGCCGGCGCGACCGCGGCGACGAAGGCCGCCTCCGACGCCGTGTTCGACCGGTTCCGCGACGACAGCGCGAGCGGCACCGCGTCACTCCAGGCGCGTCCGGTCCGCGCCGAGCCGGCCGACTCGGCCCGTGCCGGTGCGGCGTCCGGGGAAGGCCTCTCGGCCGAGCAGATCCGGACCGTCGTCCAGCGTGAACAGCGTGGACTCCAGAGTTGCTGGGAGCTCGAGCTCCGCAGGATGCCGACGCTCCCCGAGACCCGCATGGACGTCGATCTCACGGTCGGCGCATCGGGCACGGTGACGCAGGCGACCACCCGGGGAACCGGCGTGGGCAACCTCGGCGCGTGCATCGAGCGAAGCGTGAGGCGCTGGCGCTTTCCTCAGTCCGGCGACACCAGCCAGGCGAGCTTCCCGATGGTGTTCCGCGGCGCGAACTGACGTTGGGGCGTGGTCGTCGTCGCGACGGCCCGCAGCCCTCCGCGGTCGCCCGTGCGGCACGTCCGCCCCAGGAGCTTCGAGATGTCGAATCGACTCGCCTCGGAGAGCTCTCCGTACCTGAAGCAGCACGCGGACAACCCGGTCGACTGGTCCCCGTGGGGGCCCGAAGCGCGCGCACGCGCGACCGACGAGGACCGCCCGATCCTGCTGTCGATCGGGTACTCCGCGTGCCACTGGTGCCACGTGATGGAGCGGGAGTGCTTCGAGGACCCGGCGATCGCCCGGTCGATGTCCGAACGCTTCGTCTGCGTGAAGGTGGATCGCGAGGAGCGGCCCGACCTCGACCACCTCTACCAGCTCGTGGTGCAGCGGATGGGCCGCAGCGGCGGATGGCCCCTCACCGTGTTCCTCACCCCGGCGCTCCGGCCCTTCTTCGGCGGGACGTACTTTCCCCCCACGCCCCGCCACGGGATGGCCTCGTTCCCGGCGGTCCTCGACGCCGTGCACGAGGCCTGGACCGCGCGGCGCGCAGACGTCGAGGAGATGGCGCGCGAGCTCACGGCCGACCTCGCCCGGCTGACCGCCGCCCCGACGGGCGACGCCGACATCCCCATCGATCTCGCCCGCAGGTCCGCGGCCACGCTCGCGCCGAGGATCGACGACCGGAACGGGGGGTTCGGCGACCGCCCCAAGTTTCCGAACACGATGGCCCTCGAGCTGATGCTGCGCGCGGCGCACGACGGCGAACCCGGCGCCCTCGACCACGTCGAACGGGCGCTCGACGCGATGCGCGCGGGCGGCCTCTGGGATCAACTCGGCTTTGGCTTCCATCGGTACTCGACCGACGCCGCGTGGACGGTGCCGCACTTCGAGAAGATGCTCTACGACAACGCGCTCCTGGCCAGGCTCGCGGCGGAGTTGCACCGCGCCACGGGCGCGGCGAGGCACGCCGAGACCGCGCGCGGGATCCTCGCGTGGGCCGAGCGAGAGATGACCGATCCACAGGGGGCGTTCTACGCGACCATGGACGCCGACTCCGAGGGCGAGGAGGGCCGGTTCTTCGTCTGGACTCCGGAGGCGATCGACGCCTGCCTCTCTCCGCAGGACGCCGAGCTCGCGAAGCTTCTCTACGGCGTCACCGCCACCGGCAACTTCGAAGGCACGGGCGCGACGGTGCTGACCCGACGCATCTCGGTCGACGCGGCGGCCTCCCAGCTCGGGCTCCCGCCCGCTCGGGTCGAGGGTCGCCTCGAGCCCATCCGCCGTGCGCTCCTCCTCGCCCGCGGGCGGAGACCCCGTCCGTTCCGTGACGAGAAGGTCCTGACCACGTGGAACGGGCTCTTCATCGGCGCCTGCGCCGAGGTCGGCGCCGCGCTCGGCGATGCGCACGCGCTCTCCATGGCGCAACGGGCGCTCTCGGCCGTCCGCAGCCGGCTCGTGACGTCGGAGGGCGTGTGGCGCGTGTGGAAGGACGGCGAAGCCAAGATCCCCGCGTTCCTCGAAGATCACGCCGACCTCGCCGGCGCGGCGCTGGACGTCTTCGAGGCCTGCGACGACGCCGAGGCCCGGTCGCTCGCGCAGGCCCTCGTCGAGGGGGCCCTGGCCCGGTTCTGGGACGAGACCGAGGGCGCGTTCTCGATCGCCCCGCGCGATGCGCCCGACCTGCTCGCGGTGCCCCGCGACACCGGAGATGCGGCGGTGCCCGGCGGCGCGTCCTCGATGTGCCACGCCCTCCTGCGGCTCGCGGCGCACCTCGATGGCTCGGAGGCGGCCGCCCGGTACACACGCATCGCCGAGCGGGTCCTGCGCGCCCACGTGCAGAGCGCGATGAAGCATCCTCTCGGGTACGGGCACCTGCTCGGCGCGATGGACCGCCTCGCGCGGGGGCCGACGTTCATCACCGTCGTGGGCGACAAGGACTGTCCCGCGACCTCCGCGCTCCTCGACGTGGCGCGGCGCGCATGGGTCCCGAACCGGGTGCTCACGAGGATCGATCCGGGCACCGCGCTCGAAGGCACGCGGCTCGGCACACCGCAGCCCGATGGGCCGAGCCCGGCGGCCTACGTCTGTCGCGACCGCACGTGCTTCCCGAAGGCGAGCGACACCGCAGGGTTGCGGGCGCTCCTCGCCGCGCCGCGGCCCTGACCTTCGCACCCCTCGATCAACGAGGGATCCGGCCCTCGGCGTCGAGCTCCACCCGCGACACGAAGCGGCTGCGCACCCCCGGCGAGAAGTGGAGCCGGAAGTCGGCGTCGATGATGACCGCCTCCACCCCGCGCAGCGCCTCTTCGTGGGCGAGCATCGCGAGGCAGCGCTCGGGGCCCATCACGAAGCAGCCGGTGTCGAGGCCGTCCGCGAGCAGACCCGTCGGGGCCATGATCGTCACCGAGATCGACCGCGTGGCAGGACGACCCGTCGAGAGATCGATGATGTGATGCCAGCGGGTTCCGTCCGGGGCGACGAACGAGTGTTCGTAGTCCCCCGACGTCGCGATCGACGCGTCCGTGCCCTCGAGAAAGCCGATGTAGTCGCTGCGCCGCGGATGCTGGATCCCGACGCGCCACGGGCGGCTGCCGCGGTTCCCGTGCACGAGCACCTGCCCGCCCCCGAAGATCATGAAGTCCGAGAAGCCGTGCGAGATCAGCACCGCGGACGCGCGGTCGACCGCCCAGCCCTTCGCGATCCCGCCGAGCCCCAGCGCTTGACCTTCGCGGCGCAGCCTCGCCGTGCCGGCGGCCTCGTCGAGGACGACGTCGCGGTAGTTCACCAGCGGCAGGCGCGCACGCACCGCATCGAGGTCGGGCACGCGCTCTTCGCCGGGCTGGAACAGATAGAACTCCCGGAGCGCCGCCCACGTGATGTCGTAGGCGCCCTCGGTCCAGGCCCCGATCCGGATCCCCATCGCGAGGTTCGCCATCGTGTCGGGCCCGATCGACACCGCGGCGCGTCCCGCCGCCGCGTTGATGCGCGACACCTCGCTGTCGGGACGCCACTCCGAGAGCACCACGCCGAGCCGCTCGACCTCGTCCAGGGCCGCCGCGATCGCGCGCTCGGCCCGCGGCCGGTCATCGCTCACGACGGTCACCTGATACACGGTGCTCATGATCGGGCGGCTCCCCCGGACGAGGGTGACCTCCCCCTCGCGGCCCTCGGACGCCGAAGCCCCCGCCGCGCCTTCGCGGGCCCCCGGCCGAGGCGAAGGGGCCACGTCTCGCGCGGGCGGAGGCACGCGCCGCGGGCGCGGTTCCTCCGGTGCCCCCGAGCATGCTCCGCCGAGCCACGCGAGCGCGCAGGCCAGCCACACGGCGGGCGACAGGGCCAGCAGCGAGAACGGGCGGGAGGTCGAGGCGCGGGGGAACACGACGTGAGCTACAGTCCCCGCGCGATGGGCGGCGGGACCGGAACTGTGGACGTGCATGGTGCGCCCGACAAGGCCGCCGACGCCCCGCTCGAGTTCCGGCCCCCGGACCGCCGCCCGGGCGCGCCACCTCCGGGTCGGCTCGCCCGGACCGCCGTCACCCTCGCGGCCGCCCTGCTCGCGGCCGCCCTCGCCCCGCACGCGGCCCATGGCCTCGGCGAATCGTCGCGCTTCGACGTGCGCGCCGTCGACTACGACGGAGGGCACCCGCAACCCCGGCAGAGCGCGCCCCGGCGGCTCGCGTGGGAGGTCCGGAAGCGGACCAGCATCGACACCCGGCTCGAGCCGTCGCGGGTCCGCCTCGACGACCCGTCGCTCTTCGACACGCCGTTCGTGTACTGGTCCGGCGACGCGGCCTACCCGCCCCTCTCCGAGCCGGAGCTGGCGGGCCTCCGGCGCTTCCTGCGCTTCGGCGGGTTCGTGCTCCTCGACGATGCCTCGGGCGGGCAGGAGGGCTTCGACGCGTCGGTCCGGCGCGACCTCCAGCGCGCGCTGCCCGACTCGCCCCTCACCCGACTGCCGGCCGGGCACACGCTCTTCCGGTCGTTCTATCTGCTCGACCGTCCCGTCGGGCGCGTGCTCGGTCCCGCGCAGCTCGAGGCAGTGAACGTCGGAGACCGCGTGGCCCTCCTCTACTCGCGCCACGACCTCGGCGGGGCATGGGCGCGCGACAACCTCGGCACGTGGGAGCACGCGGTGATCCCGGGCGGCGACCCCCAGCGCGAGCACGCGATCCGCCTCGGCGTGAACATCGTGATGTACGCGCTCTGCCTCGACTACAAGGACGACCAGGTCCACGCGCCTTTCATCATGCGGCGGCGCGGGGGCCGGGGGCCGTGAACGGCGCCTGGTCCGGCTTCGACATCCCCGGCGGCGCATGGTCGGCGGCCGCGCTGATGATCGGGCTGGCGGTCCTCGTCGCACGCGCCGCGCGCCGCCCCGAAGGGACCACGCCCCCGCGACGTCGCACGCTGCTTGCGCTGCGGCTCGGGTCCGCCATGACGGCGTGGCTCGTGTCGGTGCAGCCGACGTGGACGACGACGCACGAGGATCGTCGTGAGGGCCGCCTCGCCGTGCTCTTCGATGCGTCCCGGAGCGGGATCGTGCGCACCGACGGGGGCGCGCGCCGGGTGGAGCTCGCCCGTGCGCTCGCGGACCGATGGAGCCGCGCGCCCCGCGCTCGGGAGCCCGAGGTCGCGACGTTCGGCGCGGCCCTTCGACCCGCGCGGCTCGCCGACCTCGCGGGGATGCTGGAAGCGCGCGAGGACGACACGCGCCTCGCCGACGCCCTCGAGGAGGCCACGACGCCGGGCGGCGCGCGCGAGACCGACGCACAGGAGGTCGGCGCGGTGATGCTGGTCAGCGATGGCGCCGACCTCGCAGGCGGCGCGCTCGAGGCCGCGGTCGCGCTCGGAGTGCGCGTGCACGCCGTGGCCCTCGGCGCCGGCTCGGCGCTCCGCGACGACGCCATCGCGGAGGTGCGCGCGGATCCGGTCGGCTTCCTGCGCCGACCGATGCAGGTCGAGGTCACGCTCCGCAGGCTCGGCCGCGCAGCCGGCCCCATCCCGGTGCGCTTGATGCGTGGGGACGAGACCCTGCGGGAGGAGACGGCCCTCGTGCCCGAGGACGGCGAGGCGACCGTCACGCTGCCTCTCACCCCGGACCGCCTCGGCCGCGCGGTGTACCGCCTCGTGATCCCCGGCGCCGACGACGACGCCGTGCCCGAGAACGACGAACGCTCGTTCCTCGTGCGCACCGTGCGCGACGACCTGCGCGTCCTGCTCGTCGCCGGACAGCCGAGCTGGGACGAGCGCTTCCTTCGCGCGTTTCTCACGCGCGATCCGAGCACGGACCTCATCTCGTTCTTCATCCTTCGCAACACGACCGACATGTCGATGGCCGAGCCCGAAGAGCTCGCGCTGATCCCCTTTCCGACCGACGAGCTCTTCCACGAGCACCTCGGCAGCTTCGACCTCGTGATCTTCCAGAACTTCGAGTACGCGCCCTACCAGATGGCCTCGTACCTGCCGCGGATCCGCGACTACGTGCGCCGCGGGGGTTCGTTCGCGATGGTCGGCGGACCGCTCTCGTTCTCGGCGGCGGGGTACGCGGAGACCCCGATCGCCGACATCCTGCCGGTGGGCGTGCTGCCCGGCGGGACGCCCGAGGCCGCCGCCACGATGACCGAGCGCTTCCGCGCCGTCGTCGCGCCCGGGGCGGAGCATCACCCGGTGGTCGCGCTGCTGCCCGACCTGCGCGCGAACGCCGAGGCATGGGCTGCGCTCGCGCCGCTCGAGGGCTTGAACCTGATCGAGGCGCTGCGGCCGACGGCGCAGGTGCTGCTCCAGCGCCCCGCCGTCGCCGGACGCGCGGCGCTGCCGGTGCTGGTCTCGGGAGCCGCCGAGCGGGGCCGCGTGCTCGCGTTGATGACCGACACCTCGTGGCGCTGGGGCATCACCACCGCCGGACAGCAAGGCGACGCCTCGGCCTACGAGCGGTTCTGGGACCGCGCGATCCGGTGGCTGGCGCGCGACCCTTCGCTCGAGCCCGCGCGTCTCGACACCGACCGCGAGCGCTATGGGCCGGCCGCCCCGGTTCGCATCGAAGCGCACCTCGCCGACGCGCGGTACGTGCCCCTGCAGTCCCGTGCCATCGAGTTCGTCATCGAGTCGCTGGACGGTGCACCCGTCGGCCAGGCCCGCGCGACCACCGATCCCGAGGGTCGGGCTTCCATCACCATGGAAGCGGCGCGCTCCCCGGGCGGATACCGCGTGCGGGCGACACCGGAGGGCGAGACCGAGGCGCTCGCCGAGGAGGTGTTCGTCGTCGAGGCCGGGGGCGTGGAGCTCGCCGATCCGCGGCCCCGGCCCGACCTGCTGCGCGCGCTCGCGGAGGCCACCTCCGGCACGTTCACCGGCGACCCCGACGACGCCCCCGCGCTCGACCGCCTGGACACGACCCGCGTGCGCTCGCTCGGCACGTCGACCGCGCGGCCCTTCGCCAGCGCCCTCGCGTTCCTCGCCCTCCTCGCGACGTTCGGCCTCGAGTGGATTCTTCGACGACGCTGGGGAGCCCGCTGAGGACGAAGCCTGGTTCGATGCGTGCGGCGCGCCGACCACGACGGACGCACCGCTTGCTCAGCGGTGGCGCGGGGTCTCGCCCAGATCACCAGGCAGCAGCCGCACGCTGGCGGGAAACGCCTCGGCCGTGGCCTCTTCGATCGGAACGAGCGTCGAACGACAGGCCGTCTCGTCATGCCTGATCAGAAAGCCCCGACGGCCCGGCATGGACGCCAGCAATCGGCGGTCGGAGTCGAGGTCGATGTGGTTCGCCCAGATCCTCGGGTTCCGGAGATCCGGGTCGTTGTCGGGGCGAAAGAACACGAAGTGACGCCCGGGGCGACCTCCGCAAGGCGGCGCGAAGGGCACACTGGTGAACACCACGGACCCCGGGGGCGCCTGCTGGAGGACATCGAGCGACGCCCGGATGTCCGAGGTGAGCGCGGACAAGGTCGAGAAGCGCGGGACCCAGTAGAACGTCACCGAGCAGGCCACCGCGGCGATCAGCAGGGCCGGTGCGGCGCACGGGGTACGCGCGGCCGACGCCCAGGCGTGGACACGGCGCAGGCCATCGGTGGACCAGAGGGTCAGCGGGATCATCAACTCCGTGAAGTGCACGGGGCCGAAGGTGTCGATCCCGGCATCGGGGATCGGCACGTAGGCGACCAGCAGCCCCACGAAGGGGCCGAGGAGCCGGACCATGCCCCCACGCGTCGCGAGCAGCGCCAGCGACAGGCCGATCGGGAACCCCCAGCTGTCGGTCCAGAGGCGCATCCCGAGCACCCCGTACCTCGCGAGGATCTCCGCGGGCCCCGTCTCGACGAAGAAGTGCAAGAAGCTTCCCGAATCGACCTGGGACCCGTTGTACGAGGTGAACCGAAACTGCGTCGCGGCGGCGTGCTCGACCGCCGCGTGGTACCCGGTGCGCCACGGCGACCCGGTCAGTTCCGCGTTCACCCACAGGAACAGCAGCGCCGGCAGCAGCGCGGCGCCGGCGAACACGAGCACGTGCCCGTTCGCCCCACGGACCTTCCGCAACGTCGACAGCCAGGACAGGACGAGCGGGGCCCCGAAGCCGAGGGCGGTGGCAGGGCGGATCCAGAAGGCCAGACAGGCGCTCGTCGCGACCCACGCCGCGAGCCGGAGGTCGTGCTGGCCCGACGCCACCCGCTCCACCGAGTAGAGCAAGAGCGCCAACGCGAACAGCGACGACGTGTGGGACATCTGCGTCGCGGCAGACACCATCACGAAGGGCGACGCGAGGTAGAACATCGCGGCCACGTGTCCCCACGGCGAGCCCATCCGCAGCGCGGCTGTCTTCGAGATGAGCATCGTCGTGAGGCCCGAGAGCACCGGGTTGACGAGGGCCGGCAGCCCGACGAAGACCCCGATCGAGAGCAGCGCGGGCCAGCCGAGGAAGTACGCGCTGTAGAGCCTTCCGTCGTTGACGACGAACCCGTTGTCGAAGAAGACCGGCATCGGAGGTGAAGCCACCGAGAGGCGTCCGCTCGCGAGCAATTCGGCCGCGAACCGGTACGAGGACTCGTCGTCCGTCACGGGCGAATCGCGCATCGTCACGACGCGAATCAGCACCGGGACAGCGGCCCCGACGAGCCCGAACCACCCAGGATTCGACCGAAGGATGGCCCCGGCCAAGCGGGCCAGCAGCGCCGCGAACTTGCCGGTCTCGAGCGACGAGAGCACGAGTCGATAGGTCAAGTAGCAGGCGGGGATCCCGAGCGCGGAGAGCCCGTACGCCAGCCGCATCGAGTCGGGTCGCGGTTCGTTCAGTGACCCGAGACCCAGCACGAAATCGTGCAGATGTTCTCCGCCGTATCCGAACCACACGGCGACGAGCGCCGCGAGCGGCAGCGCGAAGCGGAGCGCGGGCCAGGGTCTCGACGGCGCGTCCACGGGAGGCTCGGATTGGGATGGCATGGGTCCACCCGGGACCGTCGATCGGCGACGGTGGGCGCGAGACCCTATCACGGCCTCATCGGCTGGCCGCAGCCGCGCTCGCTGCGGTCGGTCTTGTCGTTGATTCTTTGGGGTACCATCGGCACACTCCCCCCGTGCCGTCATCGACGCGTCGATCGCTGCTCCATGCCTTGGCGTGCAGTCATGCCAATCAGCCGGCCACGGCACTCTGGCGTGCGTATGAGTTGGAGGCCGTCTGCAAGCATGCAAGCCTCTCGGGCGTGGTGGTCGACCTCGGCTGCGGTGACGGCGGCCTTGGGGCGGTGGTCTTCAGTCGGATGCCCGGCATCCGGCGCGTTGTCGGCATCGAGCCTGACGAGACCGACGCAGCGCTCGCCCGGCGAGCTGGGTGGTACGGGGACGTCGTCGTCGCGCGCGGTGAAGCCACGGGACTGCCGGACGCAGTGGCAGACACGGTCTTCGCCAACTCCGTGCTCGAGCACATCCCAGACGTCGTACCCGTGCTGAAGGAAGCCGCACGGATTCTTCGACCGGGTGGCCGACTGGTGACGACCGTGCCCAGTCACCAGTTCCTCGAGTGTCTGATGGGCGCCCCCGTTGGTCGTGCCGTCTCGCGGATCAAGCGCCAGACCTACACCCGCTACCTCGACCAACGGTTGGCACACCACCACTACCATTCGCCCGGTGAATGGACGCAACTGATGGCGGCCGCAGGCCTCGAACTGGGGGATGCCCTCCCGTACTTCCCTCGTCCCGCAGTGCGCGCATGGGAATGGCTGTCGGACCTGAGCGGCGGACTGCTGCATGCCGCGATGGGCGCCGAGAAGCACCCCCGACAGGTGCAGGCGCAGCTTGGGTTGCTCGGGCACGGAGCAGCGCTCGTGCGACCTCTGCTCGTCCCCGCATGTATGGCGGTGTGCTTGCCGTGGCTGGATTACGAGCTTGCTGACGGTGCTCCTGCTGGAGGTCTGCTGCTCCGGGCCGTCCGGCCGGGATGACGAACGTTGCCGAAGTGCAGCGCCACCTTCTCCCGCAGGTACCCCGGGCTTGACGCCTGGCGCGGGGTCGCCGCGCTCTCGGTACTGCTCTGGCACAGGTACTACGATCGCAGCGAACTGGCCGAGGGCTTGTGGCTCGGGGTGCAGCTCTTCTTCGTGATCAGCGGCTACTGCATCGCCGGGGCCGTCGACGCCGCCCTTGAGCACAAGTCGGGATTCGTGCCGTTCATGAGGCGTCGCATCCGGCGAATCGGCCCTCCTTATCTGGCAAGCATCTTCGTCTTCATCATGCTCCGGGCGCAGTTCGTATTTGCCGAGTTCGACTTCGATCTCGCGGTCTCTGCCATGCGCATCGACCTGATCACGTGGCTGCAAAACCTCACGATGACGCCCTGGGTCACGCTGCTCGACTCGTACCTGCGTGGCCGGCCCGCGGACGTGCCTTGGCACAACCGCTCCCTGTTGGTCGGGGTCCACTGGTCGCTCAACTACGAAGAGCAGTTCTATCTCCTCGCGGGGGCCTTCCTGTTTTTCTCGCGGTGGCTCAAGTCTGCCGCGCTGATCGCCGTCCCCACCCTGCTCGCGGTGGGGTTCGAACTGGTCAACCCAAACGCCATTTCGGGGCTGTTCGTCGACTACTGGCTCCAGTTTTTTGTCGGCGTCGTGGTGTTCCTGCGCCTGGTGAAGCTGAACGACGTTCGCTGGCAACGCCGCGTGGACCTCTCGCTTCTTCTGCTTGCGGCGGGATGCTTCGGCACTGCGATCGCGGTCGGTCAGTATCCCCTCGATGGGGCGCGCATCCAATGGCTGCCGGCGGAGGCGGCATGCCTGTTCTTTGGCGCGATTCTCGTCGCTGGGCGCACGCACGCGACCGAGGGCATGCGCTGGTACGGTCGGGCACTCGGCTTCGTGGGTCGCTTCAGCTACTCGCTCTACTTGATTCACCAACTGCTGCTGGAGCGCATACGCGACGCCGCGGCGCTTCTGGCGCGCACGCTTGGCACCTTGCCCACAGAGATGCTGGTGCTCGGCGGCACGATGCTGTGCGCCTACGGGTTCTTCTTGGTCTTCGAAAAGCCCTACTTGAACCCGGCGCTGTCCCTCAACGCGGCCTCGACGATGGGCTCGAGCGCGGAGGCCCAGCGCTCGTAGGCCGCTCCCGAGGGATGTAGGCCATCTCCGGCGACGAGCCCTTCGCGGTAGCCCTCCGCCATGGTGCCGCGCAGGTCAACCCAGCGCAGCCCGGCTTGGATGCTCGCTCGCTCGAGGGCGTCGTTGAAGTCGGCGAAGCGCTGCTCGAGTTCGTCCGGGTGCCCGTAGGCCGCTGCGGGACTCTGGCGCGACCAGTCAGGCAGGGAGAGCACCAGCACCCGTCCCGGGGCGATGTGTCGTGCGCGTAACCAGGCCACGGTGTCGTCGAAGTCGCTCTCGAATTCAACGCGGTTCCGCCCCTGCACCACGTCGTTGGTGCCGATACAGAGCGTGACGATGTCCGGCGCGAGGGCTTCGGAACGCCGCAGGATGGCGTCATTGAGCTCCCTCGCTCGAACTCCGCTGCGGGCCCGAACGCGAAGGTCGACGGTTCGGCCGCTCGCTTCGAGCCGTGCGCGGAGCCGAAACGGGAATGACTCACTGGAGGGCACTCCGTCGCCCACCGTCAGCGAATCTCCGAGGGCCAGGAATATCAGCGGCCTCGACCCGGCGCCGGGCTCACGGTCGCTCGCCGGTGGCTCTCGTCGACAGGCCACGAACATGAGGATCCCCAACGCGCCGAGCAATATCCGGATCATCGAATGACGAAGGATACGGCGCGCGCCCGCGCGAGGAAGGATTCCGTCCTGTCTTTCAGAGGATCCGGTCCACCTCGTGGTGCGCATCGAACACGGCGGCGGCGGACATCAGGGCTTCGAGGCACTCATCTCGCACAACGAGCAGACAGTAGGCACACGTAGAGGCCCGGTCGGAATATCGATTGCACGCGTCGCTTGACCGGGTTCGCGCCGAACCATGCGTCGATGCCGGCGCGCTCTGCGGCCGCTCCGATCAGCATCCGGCAGACGACTGCGAGCACCAGTAGGAGGAGCATGCAGACGCGCGTCTCGGTGACGAGACGGGCCGCGGCGGACTCGCAGGGGCAGGCCACGGGGAAGATTCCCTGTAGGCTGACCCACGACTCGTGCTACCGAGTTCCGCAGGAGTGCAGAGGATGGGTGGCCCCGCCGAACGAGAGGTCGAGGATCGTCGCGAGGCCTCGACGGAGCATGGGCGCGAAGCGGCCGCGACGGTCGAGCTGACCATCCTGATGCCCTGCCTGAACGAGGCCCGCACCCTCGAGCCCTGCATTCGCAAGGGTCTCGAGTTCCTCGCCCGGCATGGGGTCGATGGCGAAGTGCTCGTGGCGGACAACGGCTCGACCGACGGGTCGCAGGAGCTCGCCCGACGGGCCGGCGCGCGCGTCGTCGACGTCGCGGTCCGAGGATACGGGGCCGCGCTCTATCACGGAGCCCGGTCGGCGCGGGGTCGTTACATCGTGATGGGCGACTCCGACGACAGCTACGACTTCTCCCGGCTCGACGGCTTCCTCGCGCGCTTGCGCGCGGGCGACGACCTGGTGATGGGCAACCGTTTCCAGGGCGGCATCATGCCGGGCGCCATGCCGTGGAAGAATCGCTACCTCGGCAATCCGGTCCTCTCGTTCATCGGCAAGGCGCTGTTCCGCGCCCCCGTCGGTGACTTCCACTGCGGCCAACGAGGGTTCTCGTCCGAGGCCTTTGCCCGGATGGACCTCCGCACGACCGGAATGGAGTTCGCGTCCGAGATGGTCATCAAGGCCACCCTGATGCAGATGCGCATCTCGGAGGTGCCGGTCGTTCTGCACAAGGACGGGCGGGACCGCGCCCCCCACCTGCGTCCGTGGCGCGACGGATGGCGGCACCTGCGCTTCATGTTGCTCTACAGCCCGCGATGGCTGTTCCTCTACCCGGGCCTCGCCTTCGTGGCGCTCGGGCTGCTGGTCGGACTCTCGATCCTGCCGGGGCCGGTCGTCGTGGGGCGGGTGGGCTTCGACGTGCACTCGCTCCTCTTCGCCTCGATGGCGGTCGTGCTCGGATTCCAGGGCGTCGCGTTCTGGTTCCTCGTTCGAGCGTTCGCCTTCAACGAGGGCCTGCTGCCGAGGTCGGTGAGCCTGCCGGCCCTCTTCCGGCACGTGACGCTCGAGACCGGATTGCTGTCGGGGTTCATGACCCTGACGGTCGGCCTCGGCATCGCCTCATGGGCCATCTGGGATTGGGGACGATCGGGTTTCGGCTCTCTCGATCCACGAGAGACGTTGAGGGTCGTCATCCCGGCCACCACCGCCATCGCGCTCGGGGTCGAGGCGCTGCTGATGAGCGTCCTGTTCAGCATGTTCGGGCTGGCGCGGCGCGGCTGACCCTGGTCCCTCACGAAGAGTCATGACGATGTCGCTCGACGAATCCCCCGAACCTCGCCCGGCCCCCGTCGTCTGGGTCACGGGCGCCCGTGGCTTCATCGGTCGACACCTCACCCGCCAGCTGGCGATGACGGGCCACCGCGTCCTCGCCCTCGGCCACGGGTCCTGGCCCGCCGAACTTCGTTCAGCCTGGGGCGCCGGGTACTGGCTCAACGGCGAGATCAACGGCCAGAACC
>CAIKNO010000207.1 GCA_903828805.1 uncultured Sandaracinus sp.
CAGCCCGCGCATCTGATGCAGGAACTCCACCACGACCTCGCCCGGCTCGAGGATGCCGGTGAAACCGCCCGCCTCGACGGCCATGTTCGTCAGGGTCGCCTGCTCGTCCATCGGCAGCGTCGAGAGCCCGGGCCCCCCGAACTCCAGCACCTTTCCGATGCCGCGCGACGTCCGGAAGAAGGGCTGCGAGAGGATGTGCAGCATCACGTCCTTCGCGCTCACGCCCTCGCGCAACCGACCGTTCAGCACGAAGCGAACGGTCTCGGGGACCTTCACCCGGACATCCTGCGTGTACCAGGCGTTCGCCATGTCGGTGCTGCCGACCCCGAAGGCGAACGCGCCGAGCGCGCCCGCCATGCAGGTGTGCGAGTCCGTGCCGGTGATGATCTGCCCGGGCAGCCCGATGTCCTCGATCACCGCGTTGTGACAGATGGCCTCGCTGCCGCCGGCCGGCACCTCTCCGTAGAGCTTGAGGCCGTGCCGCTTGCTGAAGCCCTCCTGCGTCGTCGCCAGACCGGTCGCCCGCTCGAGAAGGCCGCGCTTCTTGTGCGCGTCGGGCATCACGTCGCCGAGGAACGTGAGGTGATCGCGGAACGTGAACACGCTCTCGCGCGCCCGGATCGAGGCCTCCTTGCCGAGGGCGGCGGTGAACAGCGCCTCGGCCATCGGGGTCACGTACTCGTGGCTGAACCGGACGTCCGTGCGGACGAAGAGGGCATCGCCCGGCTGCACGGCGGGCACGCCGAGGGTGCCGCGTTGCGCGTCGACCACGGCACGCGACGCGATGATCTTCTCGACCATCGTCATCGGCCGGGCGGCGGTCGTCAGCGCCGGCGGCGAGACCTCACCGGCCATGCGCTGCTTGTTGTATTCGAAGAGCCCGCCGGCGCGGACGATGTCGGCGCTGATCGGATCGAGGCCGCGCGTGAACTCCTCGACCGCGATGTCCTCGCCCGCGCGGATCCGCGAGAGCAGCCCGAAGTCCGTCGACGACAGCAGCCCGATGTTCTGGCAGTTCTGCCCGTAGATCTTCTCGATGCTGCGCGCGACGACGAGCCTCACGCCCGCCGCGAGTTCCGAGTACGGCGCCTGTTCGCGCGACGACCCGCATCCCTTGCTCTCCCCGCTGACCACCACGTCGAAGCCGCCGCGCGCGAGCGCGCCTTCGCCGATGGCGCCGCCGCGCAGTCCGACCATCGAGAACTGTCCGAGCGTCTCGTCGTAATGGAAGCACACCCAGCCAGGCGTGATCTCGTCGGTCGAGATGTTGTCGATGAGCTTCGCCGAGAGCCCCACCTCGAGCGGGAGGTCCTCCCCCTCGAGCTGCCGTCGGAGGAGCGACTCGTCCTCGGTGAGGAAGAGGATGCGACCGTGGAATCGAACGTGGGAAGGGCGGGACATCGCGGATGATTCGTAGTTCGTCAGGGCCGCCTTCCACAAGCCCGGCGTGTGCGGAGCCGCAACATCGCCTCGGCTCGGTGCGGGCGACCGTCAGGCCGGCTCGCCGAGGGCGAGCAGACGCGCGTGTTCCGGCACGCGGTGCAGGAATCCCTCGCGCAGCGCGGGATCGGAGATCTTCGAAGCCCGCGCACGGAGCCACGAGGCCGCCTCCCGCGCGAGCCCCTGCGACGACGGCCCCGCCGCGGCCGCGCGCGCGACCTCGAGCTGCGCCAGTCGAACCCGGGCCTCGCCTTCCTCGAGGCCGCCGGGCAGGGCCGTCCCGCGCTGGGCCTCGGCCGCCCATCGCGCCGCCTCGTCGAAGGCCCCGAGCGCCACGCAGGCGAGCGCCGCCGACGACGACGCCACGCAGCCCATCGCGTGCGCCCCGACGCGCTCGAAGGCCTGCCGCGCGTGCGCCAAGGCCTCCGCGTGCGCACCCGAGGCCAGCGCGAGGTCGGAGAGATACACGAGGGCTCCCGCCTCGAGCGGCGCGTCCCTCAGGGCCCTGCCCGCCCGCTGCGCACGCTCGAGCGCGGCCCGCGCCTCGCCCGTCCGGCCGAGCAGGAAGAGCACGTGACCGAGGTTCTGCCACGCATACCCCTCCACGAGCGGCAGGCCGATCCGCTGGGCCTCGGCGAGCGCGGCGCGCACCGCGGGCTCGGCGCGGCCCGGTTCGCCCAGCGCCGCCCACCCGTTCGCGAGCCTCACGCGCTGATTGCACGCGTCCCGCGCATCGCCCGCGCGCTCGTACCCGTCCACGGCGGACTGGGTCCGCGCGACGAACGCGCCGACATCGCCCTCCCGCAGCGCCCGGGAGGCGCGGAGCACGTCGAGCCACGCAGAGGCGATCGGCGCCTCGTCCCGACACCGGAGATGGAGCGCTTCGGCCTGCGCGAGCAGGTCGGTCGCCTGCCCATCGTCACCCCGCCCGAGCGCGAGCGCCGCGACCCGGCACAACGAGACCACCCGCGGGCCGAGCGTGTCCGGGGGTCCCTCCTCGAGCGCGACGTCCACGAAGCGTCCGAGATCCTCGACCCGTCCGAGCGCACCGGCGGCGGAGATCGCCGTCGCGAGCGCGTCGAAGCGCTCCGGCGCCGAGGCTTCGAGGCCCGCGAGTGCCTCGAGCGCAGCGTCGAGGGCCGGCCCGTACTCCCCTCGCCACCGATGCACCGCGGCGGCCACGGCACGGAGCGCGCCGCGCGTCTCGGCCGTGCGCGCGAGGGCGAGGCCCCGACAGCTCCTCTCGAGGGCGGCCGGCAGATCGTTGCCGGTCAACGCCCGCGCCGCGGCGCGGGCCCACGAGGCCGCGGCGAGACCAGGGTCACCGCCGCGCTCGGCGTGCCCCGCGAGCACGACCGGATCCGGGTCTCCGGACGCGACGAGGAAGCCCGCCACGAGCCGATGGCCGAGCGTCTGCTCGTCCTCGGGCAACGTGGCGTAGGCCGCCTCGCGAAGGGTCGCGCCGAGGAACTCGTGACACGGCTCGGGTGCGTCCACGGGCCGCAGCCAGCCTCGCTCGCACAAGGTCCGCAGCCGGTCCTGCAGCACCGCCACGGGGCCGTGCATGCCGAGCAACGCGTGCGTGCCGCGCACCGGCGCGCGCATCCCGAACACGCTGACCGCGCGGAGCACCCGCCGCGTCGGCGCGTCGAGGGAGGCCAGGCGCGCCTCGACCATCCCCAGCACGCTGTCGGGGAGGCTCTCCGCACCGCCGCTCCGGACGTGCCGCGCGAGCTCCTCGAGGAAGAGCGGATGGCCCTCGCCGCGCTCCACGAGACGCGCGACCGTCGCCTCGTCCACGGCTCCGAGCGCCCGCTCGATCAGACGGCGCGCGGCCTTCGGCGTGAGCCGACCGAGGCGCAGGATCTGCGGGTCGTGGCCCTGCAGAACGGTCGGGAAGAGGCCCTCGAACTCGGGGCGGCCGATCCAGACGACGAAGAACGGACGCCCGGCGAGGTGGCGCAGCGCCGCGTCGAGGAAGGTCAGGCTCGGTCGGTCGCCATGGTGGGCGTCGTCGAGCGCGAACACGACGGGTCCCACGGCGGTCTCCGCCTCGAGAAAATCCTCGAAGGCACGGCGCGCGAGGTCGCCGCGCAGCCGAGGGTCCCGGCGGGCCGCGGCGAGCCGCGGGTCGTCGTCGTCCGGAAACGGCACGCGCGCGATCTCGCCGAGCATCGCGGCCGCCCTCGCCCCTCGCGGCCCCGTCAGGTGCCGCGAGACGCGGGCCCGCAGACGCGCGCGCCGTTCCTCGAGAGGTTGCCCCTCGGAAATGCCCGCCGCGTCACGGAGGGCATCGGCGAGCAGCGAGAACGGGGAGCCGGCGCCGAGGGCATCGCCTCGGGCCGAGAACACCCCCGGTGGCACGTCGGTCCGGACCGCGCGGGCCAGGAACTCCGACAGCAACCTGGACTTGCCGACCCCGGGCGCGCCGAGGACGACGGCCACGCGCGCGATGGGCTCGGAGGTGCACTCGTCGTACAGCGCCGCGAGGGTGGCGAGCTCGCGCTCTCGACCGACGAATGGGGAGACTGCGGTCGCCCGCGATCCGATCGAGAGGCCCGGGGCCAAGGGCCCGGAGGGCGGGCATGCCCAGGAGCCATGGGCATCGATTCCCAGCTGCACGCGGGCCTCGTCCGCGCGGCCCTCGAACCAGCCGGCGAGCCGAGGGTCCAGGCGCACGGCGCCCGCAGGGGCCGGCGGCAAGCGCAGGAGTCGAGCCCCCGAGTCGACGACCGCCCCGACCAGGAAACGCCCGGACCACGAGGCCCGTCCCGCCGCGACCGCCACCGCCGTGTCCGGCAAGGCCTCCCGCAGCGCCAGGCCGCACCGGACCGCGCGCTCGGCCTGATCGAGGGCGCCTCCGGGTCCCTCGAGCCGGACGAGGACGCTCCCGTCGACCAGCCTCTCGAGTCGCCCGTCGTGGGCGCCCACGGTCTCCTGCGCGCGGGCCAGGGCGTCGTGGGCGGGGTCGGTCGAGAGGAGCGTCCGCCCATCGGCGCGCACCGCCTCGAGAGGCTCGACGAGCACGATGCACACCACGCGCTGCTCCCGCTCCGTCAGCGCCGGTGCGATGGGTGCCGCCCGCTCCGCGAGGTCCTCGGGCTCCGCGGCGAGCGATGCGAGGTCCGCCACGACGGCCGACGCGTCGGGGGGCCGCGCCGAGGGCTCCTTGGAGAGCCAGGCGCGGAGCATCGCCTCGACGTCCCGGCCGACGGGCACGCCGTGCTCCGAGAGCGGCAGCGGCGCGTCCAGCAAGATGGCGGCGAGCGTCGCGACCACGCTGTCGTGATCGAACGCGGGCCGCCCCGCGAGCATCTCGTAGAGGATGCACCCGAGGGCCCACACGTCACTGCGGGCATCGACGTCGGACGCGCCGCGCGCCTGCTCGGGGCTGAGGTACGCCGGCGTGCCGAGCACCGTGCCGGCGGCCGTGAGGAACGTGCGGCCTCCGGACACGCGGCGCGCGATGCCGAAGTCCAGCAATTTCGGGCCGAACGGAGCGGTCGACGGGAGGAACACGTTCGCGGGTTTGAGGTCGCGGTGAACGACGCCGTGCGCGTGCACGACCGCGAGCGCGGAGGCGAGCGCCGAGAGCAGCGCGAGGGCTTCGCCCGAGGGCATCCGCCCTCGCCGCAGTCGGTCCGCGAGCGTGCCGCCCTCGAGCCACTCCATCACGAGATAAGGCGCGCCCTCGGCGGTGCGGCCCTGCGCGACGTGCCGCACGATCCCGGGATGATCGAACGACGCGAGCAGCGCGCCCTCGCGGGCGAAGCGCGCGCCCTCGCCGGCGTGCAGATCCGACACGACCTTGATGGCGACCGGCACGCCGACGAGGGTGTCGAGGCCCCGGTACACGGTCCCCATGCCGCCCGCGCCCGCCAGCGCCTCCACCACGAAGCGGTCGGACAGCACGGTGCCGGGTCGCATCGCGGCGGAGCATACCTCGACGCCGCGCACGACGGCGCACACGGCCCCGGCCCTCGCCTCGGCGCGGACCCGCGCGGCCTCGGGGCCGGATGGCCGGGTGCATGCCAGGGTCCACGGCGGCCGTGGTAGCGTCGCGCGGTGTCGTCCTCGGACCTCGCCCGGTTGACCGCCGAGACCCTCTCGCTGGCCCTGCTCGTCTCCGCCCCGGCGCTGCTCGCGAGCGTGCTGATCGGGCTGCTCGTCGGGCTCTTGCAGGCCGTCACCCAGGTGCAGGAGCAGACCCTCTCGTTCGTCCCGAAGCTCGTCGGGGTCGCCCTCGTCCTCGCGACGCTCGGGGGATGGATGACGGGGCAGCTCGTGCGGTTCACGTCCGCGCTCTGGCTCGCGATCCCGACGCTGGTGCACTGAACGGATGCAGGCGCTGATCACATGGCTCGGCGCCTCGGGCGACGGGATGCGGACCGTGGGGCTCGCCGCGCTCGTCGCCGCGCGCCTCGCGCCGTGCACCGTGCTCGCCCCCTGGCTCTCGGCGCGTGGGGCCCCCGCCCCGCTCCGTGCCCTCGTGCTCTTCGCGCTGACCGCCGCGCTGACGCCGACCGCCCTCGGGAGCGCGGGCGCGCTGCCGCACGACGCCCCGTCGTTCGTGGGGCTCGCGCTCCGCGAGCTGGTGATCGGGATGGTGTTCGCGGTCGTGGTCGCCATCCCGCTCCATGCGCTCGACCACGCAGGACGCATCCTCGATGCGCTGCGAGGGGCCGGCTCGGCGGAGTCCTCGTCGCCGGGCGGGGAGTCCACGACGCCGCTCGGCAACCTCCACGGGATGCTGGGCACGCTGGTGTTCCTCGGGCTCGGCGGCCACCTCGCGGTGCTCTCGGCCCTCGGCCGAGGGCTCATCGCCATGCCCCCCGGGCAGCCGCTCGCCCCCGGCGCGCTCCCCGCGTTTCTTCTCGGATCGGTCCACCTGGTGACGATGGCGCTCACGCTCGCCGTGTCGTTCGCGGCGCCCACGCTCGTCGCCCTGGTGGTCGTCGAGACCACCCTCGGGCTCGTGGGACGGGCCGCCCCGGCGATGCCCGTCCACTTCGCGGGCATGCCGCTGCGGGCCGCCGTGGGCCTCGGCACCGTGCTGCTGACCCTCGCGGTGCTCTTGCCGCGCCTGGCCCCGCTCTTCGGCGATGCGCTGCGCGCGGCCGAGACCGCGGTCGAGCGGCTCGCGACCGGGCCGTGAACGCGCCCCCGGGCCCGCGGCGTCAGCGTGCGAGCAGGCGGGCTCGGAGCGCGCGGGCGAAGCCAGGTCGGGCCTCGGGGAGCAGCACGTCGAAGCGGTCCGCCATCGCCCGCAGCGAGGGTTCCCACGCGACCCGGGACACCCCACCGGTCACGAGGATCGACACACGGGCGCGGTAGAGCGCCACGAACGGCGCCCCCACGACCACCCGGAGCCCGGCCCCCGCGGGGACCTCGGCGAGCGCGCCGTCGATCGCGGCCTCGAGCGCGTCGGGCGACGCGTGCAGGACGATCTCCCCGGGGTGCTCGGTCCGCGAGGCCCCCGGACGCGCGCGGACCGAAGCCCGCAAGACGGGTGACCCGGCCGCGCCCGTCGCGTCCGTCGCGTCTGCGAGCCTCGCTGCGAGCTCGGCAGCGGCCCGCACCGCGCCTTCGTGCGCGGCCACGACCGCCACGCTCGGCCCCGGGAGCGGCACCCGCGCGCCGTCGTCCCTGGACGGCAGCTCGACGACGTCGGGCTCGCCGGCGAGACGCAGCCGGACGCGCGCCTCGCTCACGGCCGCGCCCCGCGCTCCACGGTCAAGCCATCCGCCTCCCAATGCAGGAAGCCCCCCGCGAGCCACCCCACCTGCACGCCCTGCTTCTCGAGGGCGGTCGCGAGGTCGCGGGCCTCGTCGCCGCTGCGCGCGTAGAGGACGCGGAGCCGACCATCCCGCGGCTGGAGCTCGACCGACCGCGCGAGCACCTCGGCCGCGGGCAGACTGACCGCGCCGGGGATGCGGTACCGGCCGAAGGCCATCACGTCGCGGATGTCCACCGGCACGGCGCGCTTCTGTTGCAGCAGCTGCGCCAGCTCCGGCGGCTTGATCTCGTTGGCGCCCCGCGGGAGGAACGGCTGCAGGAGCCGCAGGATGGCGCGCTTGTCGGCGACGCCTTGGTCGTGCTGCGCGACGACCTGCCCGGCCTCGACCACGAACAGCTGCGGGATCGACTGCACGCGGAAGGACGCCGCGATGCGCGGGTTCTTGTCCACGTCGATCTTCACGCACTTGACCTGCCCCTGCAGCTCGCGCGCGACGTCCTCGACGATCGGCGTCTGCTGCTTGCACGGCTGGCACCAATCGGCGTGGAAATCGATCAGCACCGGGATCTCCGAGCGGAGGACCTCGGACTCGAACGTGGCTTCGGTGACGACGACGACGGACATGCGTTCCTCGCTCCCGGGTCCGGCGACACCGCGCCCTCGGACCCAGCGACCGGACGTGTAACCATGGGAGCGCCCCGCGACAAGGCCGAAGCGACCTTTCGGGCCCGACGTGTCGGGAGCGCCTTGACCGCACGCGGTCAGGGGTCCCGGGACGCGGAGGGCCGGCGCGGGTGTCCCCGCGCGCCTTCGGTGCTCCACCTGCAGACCCCGGGTCCGTCCCCGACGCGCTATCCTGCTGCCCGGTGCGACGACAGTGGCTCATCCTCGCGGCGATCGTCGCCCTCTCGGCGGGCGTGACCGCGGCCGCGGTCCGCCTCGGAGGCGCCGCCGCGCCGGTCGACGCGCTCCACAGCGCGCCCCGCGGCGTCTCGCTCGTCGCCGAGTTCGATCTGCCCGTCGTCAGGAACGCTTCGCTCACCCGCGCATGGCTCGGCCCCGGCGCGGACGTCGGCGCGGCCGAGGTCGCGCAGCGATGTGGGTTCGATCCGCTCGCGGGCGTCCGGCGCGTCGTCGTGTTCGTGGCGGGCGGTCCGGACGCGGCCCTCGAGCGCGTCGGGTTCGTGGCCCGCGGAGACCTGCCGCGCGAACCGCTCATCTCCTGCATCGACCAGGTGCTCGCGGACGAGGGCCGGAGCCTCCGACGGCTGGAGCTCGAGGGCGTGCCAGCGGTCGCGGGGGGCCGCGGGCCGAGCCGCGCGGCGTTCCTCGGACGCAGCGTGATCGGCGGCGACGAGCCGCTGGTGGTCTCGACCCTCCGCGTGGCCCGCGGGACCGAGGCCTCCGCGGCAGAGGACGCCTCGCTCGCGCGGCTCTGGTCGCGGGTGCGATGGCGGCAAGACGCGATCGTGGCGATGCGGTTGCCCGAGGGCTGGCGGCCGGGCCTCGCCGCGATGGGTGCGGACCTCGGCCTCGGAGGGATCGAGGCCCTCGTGGCCGTGGCCGTCGGGGCGCGTGTGCGCTCCGGGCTCGGCATGAGCGTCGCGGCCGAGTGGCCCTCGGCGGCCGCCGCGGACGCATTCGGCACCGCGCTGCGCACCCGGCTCGCCGAGGTCGTGCAGCACCCGCTGGCGCGGCTCAGCCCCTGGGGCAGCGCGCTCGCCGGCCTCGCCGTCCGCGTGGAGGGCGCCGACGTGGTGGTGGAGTGCTCGCTCGAGGAGGCGCAGGTCCTGCCCCTCGGCGACCTCGTCCGTCGGTGGCTGCGGCGCGCGCCCGACCCGGCCCGACCCTCGACCGGCGACGATGCAGATCCCGCGCCCATCGAGGGCGAGACGGTTCACCCGGGCGGCTCCGTTCACCCGGACTCCACGCCTCCCGAGTGAACGCGCCGGGCCCGTCGTGGCGTCCGGCGAGGGAGGCGCTCACGCCCCCCGGCCACGAAGCGCGACGAGCAGGCGATCGGCGTCCGCGAGCGGCACCCCGACCAGGCGAAGACGGGTGCCACGCGCCATCGTGAGCTCGAGTTCCACCTGGCCGCGGGCCCCGGGCAGGAGCACGTCGAGGACGAGATCGAGCAGCACCGCCCCCAGCGCCAAGCCCGCCCCGACGAGCGCCAGGGTGAACTCCCCGGAGCGCGCCCCGTCGAGGAACACGAGACCTCCGAGCAGCAAGCCCGACGCGAGACCGGTGACGGACACGAGCTGCGGCAGGGCCGGGAAGCGGACCTCGCGCCGCGCCTCGAGCACCGCCGTGAGCGCCGTCCTCTGCACCCGCGAGCGCACCACGCGCCCGAGGAGGTGCAGCTCGTTTCGGATCTCGAGGTCGCGGCCGTCGAGGCGCACCTCGGCCATCCAGCGTGCGCCGAGGAGGAACCCGACCCCGCGCAGGAGCCAGCGGCAGAGCGCCCACCCGCTCACCCACGCGAGCCACCGGGCAATCCCCGTGCGTCGGTGCGCCACGACGCGGCCGCGGGCGTGCACGCCCTCGCCGTCCGACCCGGGCCCGGCGAGCACCCGCGCGAGCGCCCGGGTCCCCTCGTCGAGCCCCGCGCTCCCGACGAGCGCGACCAGCACGCTGCGGGCGGAGGGTGCGTCCGAGGCCGCGAGCGCCGAGAGCCGAGCCGCATTCCGGGCACGGGATGCGGGCGCGGCACCGCGCGGTCCGCAGCCCTCGTCGAGGGTCGCCTGCGCCACGGCGCGCCACACCCGCTCCGCGAGCGGAGGCGCGAGCACGGGGTCCACGAAGGGCAGCACGCTGAAGGGCGTCGCCATCTCGAGCCAGTCGGCGTGGCGCACGAAGCGCGCGACGAGCGCGGGATCGTCCTTCGGCGCGAGCTTCACGCCGAGGCCGTGGACCGCGAAGGCGAGCATCGTCGCCCGCTCGAGCTCGTTCTCCGGGCCGCGCTCGAGGATGGTCAGGAGGTTGCCCGCGCCGGTGCGGGCGCGGTCACGCTCCACGCCGTGCTCGATCGCGCGCTTCTCCACGAGGTCGCGGGCCACGAAGAGCGCGCGGCCCTCGGCCTGCCGCGAGAGCACGTCGAACGCGAGCGCGCCGAGGGCATCCCTGTCGGCATGCGAGGCGACCTCGGCCGAGAGGCGCCGCACCGACTCGGCACGGGCGGAGGCTTGGGCAGGATCCTCGATCATCGGCGTGGCTCTAGCAGGGGGGCCGGGCCCAAGCGAGGCCGGCCCCCGACGACGCGCTCTCAGGAGGGTGGCTGCGCCGGGTCGGCCGGCGGCTCGTCCGCCACGTCCGACTCGCCCGCGTCGCTCGGCGCCGGGTCGGGCGCGGTGCTCCGCGCGAAGGCCTCGAGCCCCTCGATGCCTGCGCCCTCGCGGTAGAGCGCGCTGCGCCGGTAGCTCCGCATCCCGCGGACCACGAAGATCTTGAGCACCGCGGCGACCGGCAGCGCCAGCAGCACCCCGAGGAATCCGAACAGATCGCCCCCGACCATGAGCGAGACGATGACCCAGACCGCCGGCAGGCCGACCTTGTCCCCGACGATCCGAGGCACGATCACGAAGCCCTCGAGGGTCTGGCACACCGCGTACGCGACCACCACGAGCACCGGCTGCGTCCACCCCTCCCAGTGCAGCACGCACATCAGCAGCCCCATCGCGAGCGCCGAGCCGCTGCCCACGTACGGGATGAACGCGAGCAGCCCCGCCACCATCCCGATCGGCACCGCGAGACGGATCCCGACGAGCGCATAGGCCACCGCGTAGAGCGCGCCCATCGCCAGCATCACCAGCAGCTGTCCCCGGACGAACTGACCGAGCACCGCGTCGATCTCGGCCGTGATCTCGAGCATCCACGGGCGGATCTTCGGCGGCACCAGATCGCGCGCGCCCTCGAGAAACCGGTCGAAGTCGTAGAGCAGATAGAACGCGAGCATGGGCACCACGACCGCGCTCGCGAGTCCGCCGAGGAGCGACACCGTGCCGCCGAGCACCGAGCGCACGAGCGCCTCGAGGGGCTCGGCCACGCGCTGCGCGAGCTCCGCGGGCTCCATGCCGAGCTGCGCGAGCGCGTGCTCCGCGTCCTGCGGCACGGGGATCCCCCAGGCCGTGAGCTGCGGCGCGAGGGTCCGGCGGAGACCGTCGAGGATCCCGGGAAGTTCACCGATGTAGTGCGCGACTTCCTGGACGACCCCGGGCAGGACGAGCAGCAGGAAGAGCGCGGCGCCCACCCCGATGAGCGAGAACACCAGCGTGATGGCCGCGCCCCGCGGCACGCGGCGCGCCTCGAAGCGATCGACGAGGGGGTCGAGCAGGTAGGCGATGCCGAGCGCGAGGAAGATCGGTGTCAGCGCGCTGCGCAGCGCATAGAGCAGGCCCAGGGCCCCCAGCACGGCGGCGAGCGGGCCGACCCATCGCATCGAGCGTCCGGGCGTCGTCATGGCCCGTTCATACCAGAGGATGCCCGGGGTGCGCCCCCGGGGCGCGTGCAGGAGTGCCCTGGGGCGGGTCGCATCGGCTACGCTCCCCACGTCGGGGCGCCCGACCGCCATGCTCCGCATCGACCTCCACGTGCAGCAGATGCTGCGCCTCGGCGTGTCCTCGAGGCGCCTCGTCGCATCGGAACCGGGGGAGGCCGGGCAGGCCGCGTCCGGGGCGCCGCCCGGCAACGACGCCCCGATCGAGGCGGAGGAGATCGCGCGGCTGATCGAGGAGTGTGCTTCGCCCGAGGCCATGACCCGCCTGGCCGCGGGCGAGCCTGCCGACTTCGAGCACGCCTCCTCGATGGGCGTGCTCGTGCGGGTCGCGGCCGTGCCCGAGGGCGAAGGTTGGCGTGTGCAGCTGAGGCTCGACGGGGAGGAAGCCACGCCCGACACCGCGCCTGCCGACGGCGCGGACATCGAGTCCGAGGCGCGTCCCCTCGCGGCTCCCTCCGCGCGGCCGGCGGCGCCGCCCCCGACCCCGCGCACCGGTCCGGAGCGGAGCGCGGGGCCCGCCCTCGAGGCCTGGCTCGCGCGCATGAGGGCGCTCGAGGCCTCCGATCTCCACCTCGCTGTGGGCGCCCCCCCGCACGTGCGCGTCGCGGGGGCCCTCGTGCCCCTCGAAGGCGCGTCGGTTCTCACTGCGGCCGACGTGGAGTCGCAGATCCGCCCGCTGCTGACGGCGGCGCACGCCGAGGAGCTCGCCCGCTTCGGCGACACGGAACTCGCCCACGGGCTGCCCGACGGCGCGCGGTTCCGCGTGCGGTGCTACCTCGACCGCACGGGCCTCGGCGCGGTGCTGCGCTTCGTGCCCGGCGCCCCGCCCTCCCCCGAGACCCTCGGGCTGCCACGGCGGGTCGTCGATCTCTGCCAGCTCACCCGGGGGCTCGTGCTCGTGACGGGCCCCCGCGGCAGCGGCGCGTCCACGACCCTCGCGAGCCTCGTCGACGTCTGCAACGCCTCGCGCGCGGGGCGGATCGCCACGATCGAGGAGCGCTTCGAGTTCGTCCTCGAGAGCCGGCGCAGCCTGGTCACCCAGCGCGAGATCGGCGTGCATGCGCCTTCGTTCGAGCGCGCGCTGCGCGCTGCGCTGCGCGAGGACACCGACGTCCTGATGGTCGGCGAGCTCCGGGGCGCCGAGGCCACGATGCTCGCGGTCGAGGCGGCCGACACCGGTCGGCTGGTGTTCGCGTCCGTGCCCGCTGGCGGCGCGGTGGAGGCCATCGAACGGCTCCTGTCGGCATTCCCCCTCGAGCGCCAGGCAGCGGTCCGGGAGCGCCTCGCGGGCACGCTGCGCGCGGTCCTGTCTCAGCGGCTCTGCCGACTCAAGTCCACCGGGCGCGTCGCGGTGTTCGAGGTGCTGCTCGGGACGCCCTCGGTCGCGAATCTGCTGCGCGAGGGTCAGCTTCTGCCCCTGCGCTCGCTGATGCACGCGGGACGCTCGCTCGGGATGCAGGTCCTCAACGATGCGCTGATCGAGCTCGTCCGCGCAGGCTCCGTCGAGCCCGCCGAGGCCTACCTCGCCTCGAACGAGAAGGGCGCGTTCCGCGATCTCCTCGCGAAGCTCGGGCACCGCCTCGATCCCGCGCTCGTCGCGCGCGACCCTTGAACGGACGGCACGACGAAGCCCCCGCCGATCTCTCGACGGGGGCTCCGCTCGGGCGTGCGCGGGTGCGCGTGCGGGCGACGTCAGCTCACGGCGTGAAGCGGTACGCCGTGGTGCCCCACGTCACCGCGCCCGCCGTGTTGTGGCTGACCAGCCGGCCGGCCGTGCCGTCCGCGTTCTCCATGCCGATGGTCGCAGAGCTGCCGCTCGGCGCCGTGCCGGTGCCGGCGTACGCGCAGTGATGCACCTCCGCCACGTTGGTCCCCTCGTAGAGCTGGGCCTGGAACACCGCGCCGTTGTCGGCGCGCCACTCGACGACGAACACGCGGGCGCCCGCGGTGCCGGTCGTCAGCGAGCGCACGTAACTCGTCGCGTTGGTGAGGAGCAGGTCATCCCAGTAGGGCGCGATGAAGCCGTTCGGCACCGCCGCGGTCGGGATCGTCAGGTTCGTGAAGGCGCTGTTGCCGATGCCCGCCGCGCTCGTGAAGAGCTGGACGTTGCCGTTCGTGCTCGCCGAGAAGTGCGTCATCGCCGTGCCCATCAGCGTGAACGAGAACGGCAGGGCCGCCGTGGCCGACACCGCGTCGTCCGTTCCGGAGAAGACGAACGGGGTGCCCCCGACCGTGCTGACACACGCCGACGCGATCGACGTGAACGGCAACGCGGCCGACGACAGCGACACATCGAAGGTCCCCGCGACCGACGCGGAGTACGCGCCGACCGCCACGATCCGCGTGACCGCCGCGGACGTCGTGTTCCGAACCACGACCCGCTCGACGGCGCCCACGCCTCCAACGTCGACGGCGCTCAGGCAGCTCGTCGCCGCGCAGTCCGTCAGCACCCGGACGATCGGATCCCAGCTGGGCATCCCCGTCGGCGTGACGACCAAGGTCGTCTCCGAGTTCGCGGGCACCGACACGCTGTAGTAGAGCACCGGGCCGCTGGCGAAGCTGCTGCCGCAGCCGGTCGCCATCGGGCGGGCCCCGCCCGCGCGGGTGTCGTCGCCCATGCGGGCGCCCGTGAGCGCGATGGCGCCCGCGCAGGTGGCGTTCGACGCGGCCATGCGGCAGCTCCCCGCGCCGGTCCCGACACAGGCATAGCCCGCCTCGGTCGCGCAGACGGTCGAGCAGCCGTCGCCCGCGGTCCGGTTGCCGTCGTCGCAGGTCTCCCCCGACTGCAGCGTCCCGTTGCCGCACGTCGACGTGCAGACCGAGGGCGCGCCGGTGCACGCGAACGCCGCTTCGATCGCACACGTCGAAGAGCAGCCGTCGCCCGACGCCGTGTTCCCGTCGTCGCAGGTCTCGTCGGCCGTGAGCACCCCATCACCGCAGACGACAGGCGTGCAGGTGATCGCCAGCGTGAAGTCGGTGGCGTCGGTCGGCGTGGTGGGGTCGTAGACGTCGTAGGCCACGTACTCGGTGGTGCCGGCCTCGGTGACGAAGTCGACCGTCTCGGTCCCCAAGGTGCCCGTGCTGGAGTCGAGGCAGGTGAGCGTCGGGGCGGTGCACGACTCGGTGCCGTCGCCGCCGTCCCACGCGAAGAGGTCGAAGTCCTCGCTGCTCGCGCCGCGGGTCGCGACGATCCGGACCGCGACGCGGCCCGCGCCGCGGTGGCGGAACCGGTACACGCGCTCAGTGCCGGTGTAGAGCGAGGACGTCGAACAGTCGTCGTAGCTGTCGCGGGCGGAGGTGCCGCCCATCGTGTTGCCCATCACGGTGCCGCTCGTGCAATCGAGCACGGCCGGAACCGCCTGGGGACACACCGCGTCCACGCACGCCGGCATCCCGCCGGTCGCCGCGCACATGCCCGACGGGCACGTCAGGCGCGAGGCCTCGACCAGGCACCCGTTCGCGTCGGGGGCGCAGGTCACGACCTCGCTCCCGGCGCAATAAGTCGCCGTCGGGCAGGTCGGCACAAGCGAGCAGGGGTCCACGCACGAGGCGCTTCCGCTCGTCGCGTTGCAGACATCGCCGTCGGCCGCGCAGTCCGTGGTCGACGACACGAAGCAGCCGAACGCGTTCGGCGCGCACGACGACACGCTCGTGGGCGTGGCGCAGCTGCGCGTCGTCATCGAGCCGCACTCGGTGACGCCCATGCACGGGTCGACCGCCGCCGTGCTGCACGCGGCCACCGGCGTGGCCACCGGATTGCAGAACCCGAACATCGTGTCGGTGCAGGCGGTCCGGGTCTCGGCGAGGCAGCCGAACGCGTCGGGGGCGCAGGTCACGAGGCTCGGTCCGTCGCAGCGCGTGCCGGCCGCGGCGCAGGCCGTCACGCCCGCGCACGCGTCGCGGGCAACACAGGTCGACACCGCGCCGCTCGTGACGCACATGCCCATGCGCGAGGTGCAGTCGTTCGTGGTGTTCACCAGACACCCGAACGCGTTGGGCGCGCAGGTGGTCAGCGTGTTGCCGGCGCACGAGGTGCCAGCGGCCGTGCAGCGGTCTGCGGCCGGAACGGCCGCGCACGGATCGGGCGGCAACGCGCACACCGGCATCGCACCGGAGGCGTCGCACACCCCACCGGGCGAGGCCGCGCAGTCGGTGGTGACGGGCACGAGGCACCCGTCCGCATCGCGCTCACACACGCTGAGCACGCTGGCCGCGCACGAACGCGCGCCCTCGGTGTCGCAGAGCGTCCGGCCCATGCACGCGTCGCCCGCATCGGGCGCACCGCCATCGACCATGCCGCCGCCATCGACCATGCCGCCGCCGTCGGGCGTCCCGCCGCCGTCGGGCGTCCCGCCGGCATCGACGTCGCCGCCGCCGGAGTCACCGCACGCCGACAGCAGACCCACACAGGCGACCAGCGCCCACCAACCTCGCACTCTTCGCATCACGAACCTCCGCCCGGAACTTCGCCGGGAAAGAACCTCTTCAGAACTTCTCAACGGACGGCACGAAGCCCCCTCGGCGCGGTCTGCGCCGAAGGGGCCCTCCGTGTCCCGGCCTCACGGCGTGACGGTGAACCCGTCGACGCCGAACCCTTCACGGTTGACGCTGCCGTCCGACGAGAGGACGAAGCGGATCCGCACCGAGCGCTGGCCTGCCACCATGTCGAGCGCGTGGAACGCCGTGCGCCACACGCCCGACGAACCGCTCGAGCCGTCCCACCACTGGTTGGTGGTGTCGTTGTACCAGTTGCCGCCCTCACCCGCGGCACCGACCTTCCGCCACGTCGTCCCGCCGTCGGTCGAGACCTCGACCCACCCCTCGTCGCAGCAGCCCTCGGTGTCGAAGATGTGCAGGAACGAGACGGTCGGCGTGGTCGTCACCGCGGAGAAGTCGTAGCAGGGCGAGAGCAGGTAGCTCGTCTCCGACGTCGTGTAGGTGCCCGCCGGGTTCGTCACCCACGCGAACGTCCCCTCGCCCGCCCGGGGGATGAACGTCGCCGACGGCATGCCCCGCGCCCACGAGCCCGTCCCCGTCCAGCCCCCGGAACCGCCCTCGAAGTTCTCGACGAGCGCCGCCGAAGGGTCGATGGCGATGCTGGGGATGACCGTCCGCGTCAGAGAGCGGGAGTCGTTCGCCGGCACGTCGTCGCCACCCGCCCGGCGCACCGTCGCGACGATGGTGTGATCCCCCGGCGTCAGCGAGGGCACCGTGGCGAACGTGTGCTCGTAGGTGTCGCCCGGCCGCATCGTCCGGGTGATGGCCTCCGTCACCGGCATGCCTCCGTCGATCACGTAAACCAGGTCGAACGCCGCGAGGATCGTCGTGCCCGAGTTGCGGACCGTCGCCCGAAGCGGGGTGGCCCCGCCCCCGCAGACCGCCGAGCTCGAGGCGGCCACGGCGGTCACCTCGGCATCGACCAGCTGGTTGTAGAGACGCACGTCGTCGATGCCGAAGCCGTCGTACTCCACGCTGCTGTCCGACGAGAACGCGAAGCGGAGGCGCACGTCGGCCTGGCCTGCGGTGCCGGGCAGCGGGATCGACGCGACGCGCCACGCGCCCGCGCTGCCGGAGTTGCCGTTCCAGACCTGGTCGAACGAGTCGTTGTACCAGTTGGTCCCCTCGCCCGACGCGCCGACCTTCCGCCACGTCGTGCCGCCGTCGGTGGACAGCTCGAGCCAGCCCTCGTCGCAACAGCTCTCGGTCTGGAAGATGTGGGAGAACGAGAGGATGACGTCGGTGAGCGCCATCGAGAGGTCGAGGCGCGGCGAGGTGAGGTACGAGTCCTCGCTGCTGTTGTAGCCGGCCGTGAGGCCCGTCACCCACGCGTTCGTTCCCGACGCCGCGCGGGGGATGAACGTGCTCGCAGGGACACCCCGGGCCCAGCTCGACGCGGTGCCCGAGGCCGTCCAGCCGCCGGTGCCGGTCTCGAAGTCCTCGAAGTAGTTGAACGAGGGGCCGCAACGACCCGCCGCGTCCGGAAACACCGAGCGGTCGCCGTCGTCGCAGTCCACGTTGCACGCGAAGGTGTCCATGTCGGCGTCGACGATCGCGTCCAGCGTCGCGGCGTTGCAGTCGTCGTCCACGGTGTTGCCGCAGAGCTCGATCGCCGCGGGCGACACGCGCCGGTTGGTGTCGTCGCAGTCGGTGCAGCGACCGGCCGCGCAGCCGCAGGTCGCATCCGCGAAGCCGTCGCGGTCGTCGTCCTCGCCCGGTCCGTCGAGCGCCATGTCGCAGTCGTTGTCGATGCCGTCGCAGAGCTCCGTGCCCCCGGGGCGCCGCGCCCGGTCGGCGTCGTCGCAGTCCGCCTCGCACGACGAGCCGTCCATGTCGCCATCGAAGAGGTCGAGGGTGGCCGGGTTGCAGTCGTCGTCGAGCGTGTTGCCGCAGAGCTCGGGGCACGTCGGGCACGACGTCGCGCGGTAATCGTCGCAGTCCATGTCGCAGCGCGCGCCGTCGGCGTCGGAGTCGAACAGGTCCGGCGTGGCAGGGTCGCAATCGTTGTCGATCATGTCACCGCACAGCTCACGAAAGAGCGGGGCGCGCGCCGCGTCGGTGTCGTCGCAGTCGAAGTTGCAGGACGAACCGTCCATGTCCGCGTCGGCCGCATCGCGGGTGGTGCGGTCGCAGTCCTCGTCCACGCGGTTGCACGGGATCTCGGTCATGCCCGGGCGGACCATCGGGTCCTCGTCGTTGCAGTCGGTGCCGCCGCAGGCCGAGTCCCGCGCGCCGTCCATGTCGAGGTCCGCGCACGCCATGCAGAGGGCGGTCATGGCGCAATCGCCGGGGCAGTTGTTGCAGGTCTCACCCGCGCCGCACATGCGGTCGCCGCACGACTCGGGCTCCGCGAAGCAGCGCGCGGTGCAGCCGTCGCCGTCGACCGCGTTGCCGTCGTCGCACTCCTCGTCGGCCGCCGCGTTCACGGTGCCGTCTCCGCACGCGACGAGCGAGCAGTCGGCGTCGCATTCGGCCGTGGCGGCGCCGTCGTCGCAGGCCTCGCCGGCGCCGACCATGCGGTCGCCGCAGGTCGGCCCGACCATCCGGCGCATGCACACCGAGGGGCTGCCCATGCACTCCCACTCGGGCTCCACCAGGCAGAGGATGGTGCAACCGTCGGAGGCGGCGTCGTTGCCGTCGTCGCAGGCCTCACCGCCCTCGACCAGGCCGTCGCCACACGTGGGACCGACCGGCGGCATCGGCGCGCGCTCGGTGCAGCCCGCGCCCAAGGCCACGAGCGCGAGGCACGCGCCCACCACGACGGGCGACAGGCGCCTTCGCCGCGCGAGCACCACCACGCCGAGCAGCCCGAGGAGCGCGAGCGGACCCGCGCTCTCCCCGCGCCGCGCGCCGGGCACGCGACAGCCGCAGTCCCGCGAGGGCGGAGGCGGCATCGGGCGAACGTACGCGTCCGGCACGTCGAGGGTGCCGCCGTCGAGGCCGCCCCCATCGGACATCGAGGCGCCGCCGTCGGGCATCGACATCCCCGCGTCGGGGGCCGCCGGCGGGCGGGCGCACACGCCGCGCGCGCAGAACTCGCCGGCGGGGCACACGACCCCGTCGCACGCGTTCGCGCAGACGCCTTCACGGCACACGCGGCCAGGACCGCAGATGACGCCCAGGCAGGCCTCCTCGACGCAGCGGCCGTTCTCGTCGCAGGCCTCGCCGGACGCGCAGCCCGTGACCTCGCAGCGCGTGCCGCACGTCCCCGACGCACACACCTCGCAACCGCTGCACGTCACCGACGCACAGAGGTCGCGGCACGCGCCGCCGACGCAGTCCTGGCCGGGCGGACACACCACCCCGCCGCACACACCCGTGCACGTGCCCCCGATGCAACGCTCGCCCGAGGGGCACGTCACGTCGGCGCACGCGTCGTCGATGCACACGCCCGCGGTCGAGCACGTGAGGCCCGTCGGGCAACCGCCCTCGAAGCAGGGATCGATGCAGCGACCACGGTCGCAGATCTGGAGGGCCGAGCAGAGCCCCATCCCCTCGTCCACGTTGCCGTCGCAGTCGTTGTCGAACGCGTCGCAGCCCTCGGGCGTCGGCTCGACGAGCGGCTGGCACACCACGCCCGCGCCGCGGCACTGGCTGCGCCCGACCGCGCACACGCCGACCGCGTCGGGCACGGTGCACGCGTCACCGGCGTCGGGGCACTCGACCACGCCGCGGCGGATCCGGAAGCGCCACACGCCGGGCTCGCCGACGTTCGACATGTCGCACGCGACGCGGCTGATCCCCGCCACCCGCGAGCCCATCAGCGCCACGAAGTCGCTGAGGTTGCCGGCGTCGAAGCCGATCTGCGCGGGCGTGCCGCCGAAGCCGTCGGTGCCGCCCGACGCGTTCCCCGTCTCCCAGCCGCACTGCGTGTAACGGAACTCGACGTCGAAGTCGCCGGGCAGGCCGCAGTAGCGCGCTTCCGTCATGATGAGCTGGAACGTCATCTGCAGATCGTCCGAGCAGCTGAAGTAGCCGACGTGGTCCCACGTCACGACCATCCGCCCGGGCTCGAGGTGCCACCAGACGCCGTTCGTCGTGGGGCTGCCACATCCGAGACCGCCCCCGAAGCCGCTGCACGCCGCGCCGCGGATGTCCACATCCGCCCAGTACGGCGCGATCATCGGCTGATCGGCCACCGGAAAGGCGTCCGGCGTGAAGGTCGCGAGCGGCCCGTTGAACGTGATGTTCCCGTTCGTGTTGACGTAGGCGGTCGAGTGCCGGCGTCCGAAGAACTCCAGGCCGCCGGGGAAGGCGGACGTGAGATCGATCTCGTTCGACGACCCGTCGTCGTTCGGGGAGAGGCACGCGGTGCCGTACCCGCGGGCGCCGCCCAGACCATCGACGAGCGTCGGCTGAGCGAACACGGAGGCTGGGACTCCGAGGAGGACGAGGCCGATCAGCGCGGCTCCGCACGAAACGATGGTCGAACGATTCAAGGCACCCTCCTGAGAGAACGCGGGAAGACCCACGGCACCACGCGCTCCCCGGAGAGCGCGTGTGACAATGTGGCGACGATTAGCACCGGACTGGAATGAATGAAAGTCGAGGCCCCGCATCCTGCGGTGCCCGGAACCATTCGGCCGAGCACCGGCCCATCCACGGCGCACCCCGGGGGACCCCCATCGGCCCTGCCGCCTTCGTCGCAGCCGGGGGCGCGAAGGGGAGCGGTGCACTACACCTCGGGCAACGTGACCCGAACCCGCGCCCGCCACACGCCGCCCGACACGATCTCGATCGAGGGCCTGGTCGTCGACTGCATCGTGGGCGTCTACCCGCACGAGCGGACCGCGCCCCAGCCGCTCCGCGTCGATCTCGCGATGGCGCTCGACACGCATCAGGCCGGCGCGCAGCAACGGCTCCGGATGACCATCGACTACGCGATGATCGCGTCGCAGATCGCGTTCCTGCTCCAGAGCTGTCGCTTCCACCTCCTCGAGACGGCGGCCCACGCCCTGACGCGCTACCTGCTCGCGCCCCCCGCCCTCGGCGAGGACCGTCCGCGCCTGCAGGAGGTCACCCTCCGGCTGACCAAGCCCGCCGCGCTCGGCGGACGGGGCGTGCCCTCCCTCGAGGTGCACCGCGACGCCGACGGCGTGAAGCTCGGGCTCGAGACCAAGCCCTTCGGCACGGTGGACGTCGTCCACGAGACGAAGAGCGAGGGGATCTACCGGCTCAACGTCGCCCCCGGACGCTCCATCCCCTTGCACGTGCACCGCGTGATGAACGAGGCCGAGATGCTCCTCGGCGATGGCCTCGAGCTCAATGGCCGCGTGGCCGCGGCCGGCAGCGTGTACCGCTGGCCCCTCGACACCCCGCACCGCTATCACAACCCGACGACGCGCTGGCAGTCGATCCTCTGCGTGGACTCCCCGCCCTTCCTGCCCGACGACGAGATCGAGGTGGAGGGAGAGCCCGCCCCCGTCGCGCCCGAGGCGCCCTTCATCCCGATGCACGCGGCGGTGGACGGTTGACCCCCGGACCCCGGACCGTGATGGTGACGGGCGCCGGGCGGGGCCTCGGCCGCGCGGTCGCCGAGCGCCTCCTCGCCGATGGGCGTCGGGTGGCCGCGGTCGGCCGCGACCCGCGACCGCTCGAAGACCTCGTCGCGCGCTCCGAGGGTCGCGCGGTGGCCTTGCCCGCCGACCTCGAGGTGCTCGCCGACGTCGAGGGCCTGTTCGCGAGGGCGAGGGCCGCGCTCGGGCCGCTCGACGGGCTGGTGGCGTGTGCCGGCATCGCGGAGCACCGCCCGCTGTCCGCCGTCGACGCCGCGCTGATCGATCGGCACCACGCGGTGAACGTCCGGGCCCCCCTGCTCTTGACCCGCGACTTCGCCGGCCAGCTCGAAGGGCCCGAGGGTGCGGTCGTGCTGGTCTCGAGCACGCTCGGCCTCGCGGGCGCGCCCCACACGACCGCCTACGCCGCGAGCAAGGGCGCCCTCATCGCCGCGTGCCGCTCGATGGCGCTCGAGCTCGCGCCGCGCGTGCGCATCTCGTGCATCGCCCCGGGCGGCATCGACACCGACATGGTCCGGGGGCGCGGCGAGGCCGGTGCCCAGGCCCTGGCGGCGCTCCACCCGCTCGGCCGGCTCGCCTCGGCGGACGAGGTTGCCGCGACGCTCGTGCACGCCCTCGACGCGCGCTTCGTCACCGGCAGCGTCTGGGTGGTCGACGGCGGGCTCACGGCCGGTTAAGCATCGCGGGCACGTCGGGCAGAACCGTCGGCAGGCGAGACGGGGCGTTCGACGTGAAGGGCATCATCTTCAACCTGCTCGAGAAGGCCGTCACCGCCGAGCACGGCGCCGACGTCTGGGACACGCTGCTCGAGCGGGCGGGTGCCGACGGGTCGTACACCTCGCTCGGGAGCTACTCCGACGCCGAGCTGGTGCGCCTCGTCGAAGCGGCCTCGGCCCTGACGGGCCGGAGCGCGTCGGAGATCCTGCGCTGGTTCGGCACCGCCGCGATGCCGATGCTCCATGGGCGCTATCCCGAGTTCTTCGCCGCGCACACCGATTGCGGGTCGTTCCTGCGCTCGCTCAACGACGTCATCCACGCCGAGGTCCGGAAGCTCTACCCCGGGGCCGAGGTGCCCAGCTTCTCGTTCGAGGCGCCGGAAGAGAACCGGCTCATCGTCGTGTACCGGTCGCGCAAACAGCTCTGCGCGCTGGCCGAGGGGATGATCGAAGGATCCGCCCGGCAGTTCGGGCAGGACGTCCGCATCGAGCATCCACGGTGCACCCACCGCGGCGACGACGCCTGCCATCTCGACTGCCGGTTCGGACCGTCGAGCGCATGAGCGCCGACCCGGCCGATCCCGAGGCGAGGGTGCTGCGCCTCGAACGACAGCTCGCGCGCGAGCGACGCGCCCGGGAAGAAGCCGAGGCGATCGCCGAGCGGGCGACGCGCGACCTCTACGAGCAAGTGAAGGAGCTCCAGGGCGCCCGCGGCGAGCTCGTCGAGGCCAAGGAGCGGGCGGAGCAGTCGAACCGGGCCACCAGCGCGTTCCTCGCCAACATGTCTCACGAGATCCGGACGCCGCTCAACGCGATCATCGGCCTGGCCTACCTCGCGCTCCGGATGCCCACCGAACCGAGGGTGCGCCAGCACCTCTCGGACATCCACGACTCGGGCAATCACCTGCTCGGGCTCCTCAGCGATGTGCTCGACTTCTCCAAGCTCGACGCCGGCAAGCTCGTCCTCGAGGACGTGGAGCTCTCGCTCGACGGCGTGCTCGACCGCGTCGGCTCGATGATCGCGCCGCGCGCCCAGGCCAAGGGGCTCGAGTTCGTGTTCGCGGTCTCCCCCGGGATGCCGCGTCGCTTTCGAGGCGACCCGCTCCGCCTCGCGCAGGTGCTGCTGAACTACACGGCGAACGCGGTGAAGTTCACCGAGCACGGGACCGTGACGGTCGCGGTGACGGAGGAGGAACGGACCGCGACGTCGGTGCTCCTGCGCTTCGCCGTCACCGACACCGGCATCGGGCTGACCCAGCCCCAACTCGACAAGCTCTTCCAGGAATTCGAGCAGGCGGATGCCTCGATCACCCGCAGCCACGGCGGCACCGGACTCGGGCTCGCGATCTGCCGACACCTCGCGACGAGGATGGGCGGGTCGGTCGGCGCGGACAGCACGCCGGGGCGGGGGAGCACGTTCTGGTTCACCGCGCGGCTGACGCCCGTGAACGATCGACGCTCGTTGGCGCCCGTCCGAGACCTCCGCGGCCGTCGCCTCCTGGTCGTCGACGACAACGAGACCGCGCGGACCGTCATCGCGGGCCTTCTCGAGGCCCTGCCGTTTCGCACCGTCGCCGTCCCATCGGGCGAGGCGGCCCTCGAGTCCGTCGCGGAGGCCAGGCGGGCCGGTGATCCGTTCGACGCGGTGTTGCTCGACTGGCGCATGCCGGGGCTCGACGGCATCGAGACCGCGCGCCGTCTCGGCGCGCTCTACCCCGGCGACGAGTGCCCGCGCGTCCTGATGGTCACGGCGTACGGGCGGGACGAGGCCGCAGCCGCCGCGGACGGCGCGGGGATCGCGGCCATCCTGTCGAAGCCGGTCACCGAGTCGACGCTGGTGGACGCGTTGACCCGAGTCCTTCACGGCGATGACCTCGTCGAGGAGCAGGGACCCGAGCCCGCCGGCGTCGACCTGACGACCGCGCTGCGCGGTGCGCGGATCCTCGTGGTCGACGACGCGCGTCTCAACCAGGAGATCGCCCGCGGACTCCTCGAGGACGTCGGCTGCACGGTCGTCACCGCCGACGATGGCCGGCAGGCCCTCGAGCGGGTCGAGCGCGAGGACTTCGACCTCGTGCTGATGGACATGCAGATGCCGGTGATGGACGGCATCACCGCGACCGAGGAGATCCGGAAGCTGCCCGCCCGTGGGAACGTCGCCATCGTCGCGATGACCGCCAACGTGCTGGAGCGGGACAAGCAGCGCTGCCTCGAGGCGGGCATGCAGGCCGTCCTCACCAAGCCGGTCGATCCGCCCGACCTCTACGCCACGGTCGCGCAGCACGTGCGCACGCTCGCTCCACCCAGGGCGGCCGCGGTCGTCGACGTCGCGGGACCCGAGGCGAGCCGGGTGGCGGGGGCAGCGGCCGCGCACGACCCCGTGCTCGACGTCGAGGCCGCGCTGTCGAACCTCGCGGACAGCCCGCGGCTCTTCGAGCGGATCGCCCGAGGCTTCGTCGCGAACCACGCGGACGAGGTCCGCACGCTCCGCGCCCAGCTGGCCGCCGGCGCCCGCGACGACGCCGGCAGGACGGCCCACACGCTCAAGGGGCTCGCGGGGACGATGGGTGCACGAAGGCTCGAGCGGGTCGCGCGCGCGCTCGACGCCGCCCTCCGTGAAGCGCCGCTGATGCCTCCGCCGGAAGGGCTGCTCGACGCGGCCGACGAGGCGCTCGCCCTCACGGTGCGCGCGCTCCAGGAGCAGCTCGATGCGATGGCCCGCGACCGCGGATGAGCCCTCGACGCGATGAGCCCTCGACGCGATGAGCGCTCGACGCGATGAGCCCTCGACGCGGATAAGCCCTCGACGCGGATAAGCCCTCGACGCGGATGAGCCCTCAACGCGATGGCCCGCCGAGGACCCCGCGTCACCAGAAGATCGAGGTCCGCTCCTTGAGGCCGTGGTGCAGCATCGATTGGATGCTCTGCTTCACGGTCGCGACCTTCTGCGCGATGACCGCGTCGTCGTCGTCGGGATCCCCCTGGAAGGTCATGGGCTCGCCGAACCACAGCCGGTAGCGCGTCGGCAACGGGAACGGGAGGCCGACGAGCATCTGCGGGATGATCGGAAACGCCGGCATGCCGAGCAGCTTCGCGAGGGGCTTCAGGTTCGCGACCGCGGGGAGCTGCTCCTAGGCGCCGATGACGGCGACCGGCACGATCGGCGTGCCCGTCTCGAGCGCGAGCCGCATGAACCCGAGGCCGAAGTCGACCATCTGGTAGCGGTGCTCGAAGGTCTTCGAGATGCCCCGCGAGCCCTCCGGAAACACCACCAGGGCCTCCTCGTGCTCGAGCAGCCTCCGGGCGTTCTCGGGCGATCCGACGACCTGACCGCAGCGCGGAAAGAGCACGCTGACGAACGGCAGCTCGGCGCTCCAGCGCTCGACCATCGATCTCGGAAAGCGAGGCGGCTCGGCATCGAGCATCAGCGAGGTGCCGATCATCATCCCGTCGAGGGGGATCTGCCCCGAGTGGTTCGCGATGACGAGCACGCGACCGGACGGCACGCGCTCGATGCCGTGCACCTCGGTCCGGAAGTAGAACCGGTGCAGGAACGCCGAGAGCGCCAGCACGTAACGGGCCGTGCCGGGATCGAACCCGAAGGGATCGACGCCGGTCTCGTTCGGATGGAGCAGCACCCGCCGCATCCGCGCGTCGAGATCTTCGCCCAGCATCCGCTCGGCGCGCTGCACCATGCGGTCGCCGAACGTGCCCAGCAGGGCCTCGAGGCTGCGCTCCACGGACTGCGTCTCGGCGGCGTCCGGCCCGTGTGCGTGGTGCGGTCTCATGCTCCGGGCAGAGCGTGACGAGGGCGGACCCCACCGTCAACGCAGGCCGTTTATTTGACCCGGAGGCCCCCGCTCTGATCAGGTCGGTGCCATGTTCCGCGCCGCCCGACCCGTCTCGACGCTCGCCGTGGGCCTCGTGCTCGCGGGCGCCATCGTCGGCGGTGCGCGGGTGAAGGCGGACCCGGACCCGACCGACCAGAGGGCGCCACGGACCGAGCGAGAGGTCTCCGCGGCGCCGGCCGAGGCGGAGCTCGAGTCCGACCATGCGCCCGGTGCCGCAGGGACCGAGGGCCGCGGCGCGCACGGCACCGCGCCGCGTGGATGGAGCGATGGGCCGCGCCGCGTGCCCACGCCGTCGGGCGCCTCGAAGCTCCGCGCCGAGGAGCTCGGTCTCGGCACCCGGGAGTGCGCGGCACGGCTCTTCCGCGAAGGCGTGGATGCGCGCTGGGCGAGCGCGGCCCGCGGCCGTGCGCCCGAGCGCCTGCTCTGGCCCGTCGATGGCGGGCAGTGGGGGCGCGGCTTCGGGTTCGTCCGCACCGGACGCCCCGACGTGCCCCACCGCGGGGTCGACGTCGCGGCGCCCGTCGGCACGGTCATCCGGGCCGCCGCCGACGGCATCGTGGCCTACAGCGACAATGGCGTGCGGGGCTACGGCAACGTGGTGCTCCTCGTCCACGCGAACGGCTGGATGAGCCTCTACGCGCACACCTCGCGCACGACCGTGCAGGCCGGCTATCGCGTCCAGCGCGGGGAGCGGATCGCTCTGGTCGGTCAGACGGGGATCGCCCGCGGGCCGCACCTCCACTTCGAGCTCTGGCATCGCGGACGCGCGATCGATCCCGGCGCCCTCTTCGACGGGGGGCCACCCCACGCGCAGCGCCTCGCGACCCACGCCGCCGGGCGCGGGCTCGTGCCGCCCCCCGCCGAGGTCGCCGAGGGCGAGCGCAGGCAGGAAGCGCCGCTCGCACCGCATCCCGAGGACGTCGCCGAGGCGCGCGCACGGCAGGCCGCCCGCGACGCGCGCGATGCGGCGCGGAGCCCCGCCCTCGCCGGCGCCTCGACGGGGTCCCCCACGGTCACCTCCACCGAAGCCGCGCCCCTGCCCGTGTGCGCCGGGGTCCCGGCGATCGGCAGCCTCGCGCTCGCCCGCTTGCTGGAGGCGCACGCCGCGCCCGAGGTGCTGTTGCGCGCGGTGCCGGGCGCCCG
>CAIKNO010000208.1 GCA_903828805.1 uncultured Sandaracinus sp.
GCGGCCTCGTGTCGGGCGGGCACGGGTGGTACTGGGCCTCGACCCACGAGGGCCTGAGCGTGGGGCGCGATTTTCCGGGCAACCAGATGGTGCTCGACCTCGGCCTGGTGGTGACGGACGAGGGGACGACCACCGGCCGCGTGGACCTCGGGCCCGAGGTGCCCGGGGTGCTCCTGCACGCGGGCCGCGCCGTCGAAGCGCTCGCGGCACACATCGCCGGCACCGCACGGCTCTCGCTGCCCGAGCAGCGCCTCGGCGTGCTCACGGTGGGGCGCGCGGCGGCCGCCATCCCCCTCGACGAGACGTACTGGACGCGCCTGCGGGCGCTGCGTCCCTCGCTGGGGGACGTGACCCCGACGGAGGCCGCGCCGATCGCGGCGGCCGCGCAGCCGATCACGGTGCTCGCCGCGCGCATCGACGACCGCCTCGCCCGCGAGCTCCCGGCCGACGAGGTCGTGGTGCATCCGGCGGCCGCCGATTTCCCGGGGCTCTTGCCCGAGGGCACGGCGGGCGTGACGCGCACCGTCGCCATCGACGCGCGCTATCCCTTGGGCCGCGACGGCCGATTCGGCTACGCGGGGCCCCGCGCCCCGGTGTGGCGGAGCACGGGCCTCTACGCGCCGCCGGGGGTCCCGCTGCGCGTCACGCTGCCGCCGGAGGCGGTCGATGCGGGGCTGCTGCTGCGGATCGGCTGCCACAGCGACGAGCTCTGGGGGAACGAGACGTGGTCGCGCTTCCCGGCGATCACGCGGGTCGACGTGCTGCGCTCGACCGAGACGCGCGTCGCCTCGGCGTTCGGGGGACTCGTCTACGTCGCGGTCCCGATCGGCGTGGATCTCGGGACCCTCGCGGTGCAGATCGAGGGCGCGGTCCCGGCCCCCGTCTTCGTCGAGGGGGAGACCTCGCTCGACGCGTGGCGGACCACGCTGCGCTCAGCCCCCGCGCCCTTCGGGGAGATCGTGGGGCGGACGCTCGTGCTCTCGCTGCCGTCGAGCGGGCTGCGCACCCTGGACGACCCGGGGCTCGTCACCGCGTTCTGGAACCGCGTCCTCGATCTCGACGCCGTGCTCGCGTCGATCCCGAGCGCGCGGGTGCGCGCCGAGCGCGTCGCGTTCGATCGGCAGATCAGCGCGGGCTACATGCACTCGGGCTACCCTGTCATGGCGCCGGTCGGCGCGGTCGGGGATGCGCTCGATCTCGACGGGATCGCCCGGAGCGGCTCGTGGGGCCTCTTCCACGAGCTCGGGCACAACCACCAGTGGCTCGACTGGGTCCTGCCCGGCACGACGGAGTCGAGCGTCAACCTGTGGTCGGTGCGCGTCTCCGAGGACCTCCTCGGCCTCTCGCGCGACGTCGCCCATCCGGCGCTCGCGCCTGCCGCGCGCGCGGCGCGGATCGACGCCTTCATCGCCGGCGGGCGGGTGTTCGCGTCGTGGGACGCGTGGGGCGGGCTCGAGTGGCACCTCCAGCTGCAGTCGGCGTTCGGCTGGTCGTTCTACGAGCAGCTCTTCGCCGACTACCAGGCCCTCCCCGCGGCGTCCGCGCCCGACGGGGAGGCCGCCCGCATCCAGATGTGGATCGAGCGGACGTGCGCGCGCGCCGACCGCGATCTCGTGCCGTTCTACGCGTCGTGGGGGTTCCCCATCGGCGACGCGGCGCGGAGCGCGTGCGCGGCGCGGCCGCCCTGGACCGAGAACCCGATGCGCTGAGGCGGCGTCGCGGGGGGCGCGGCGGAGGTCCGCCGCCGCCCTTCACCCGTCCCCGCGGGCCCCGAGAAGGGGCCACCGTGCGGGGTCCTGCGCCGCTGATTCCGCGGCTCAGAGCGAGCCGAGGAAGGCCTCGTACGCCGCCACGTCCATCAGCCCCTCGACGGGGCCGTCGGGGCGGATGAGCACCATCCAGCCCTGCTCGTACGGGCTCTCGTTGACCAGCTCCGGGCGGTCGTGCAGGGCCGCGTGGATCTCCACGATCTCTCCGGCGAGCGGCGCGAAGAGCTCGCTGACCGTCTTGACGGACTCGATGTCGCCGAAGTGCCCGTGGTCCGCCAGCTTGGCGCCGACCTTCGGGAGGTCCACCAGCGTCACGTCGCCGAGCTGGTCGAC
>CAIKNO010000209.1 GCA_903828805.1 uncultured Sandaracinus sp.
ATCTCGACGGCTGGCTCCCACGGTGCGGGCTCCACGCCGTGGGACCGAACGGAGTACGCGTCTTCGGATGGCTGCGCCTGCGCGAGGCCTCGAACCGCTTCCTGCACCCCGCCTCGGGCGTGCTCGAGGGCGACCCGTGGGGAGTCGCCGACGTCGAGGGCGATGCCCGCCGCACCGTCGTGGCCGCGCTCGAGGCCCACGAGCGTGTCTCGCTCGAGGTGAAGCAGAATCTCGAGGTGATCGACAGGGCTCTCTGTGCGCTCCTCGGCTGGAACCCGGACGCCTTCGTCGACCGCTCCGATCTCGTCGATTTCCCCCCGTTCGAGTTCCGGGAATGGACCGTCGACGACTTCTGATCTCGCGCCTCGAGCGGGGCCGGGACCAACGGCTCCGGAAGACCGGACCATCGTCCTGGCCCTGCGGGGACGGCGCGAGCCCCGGCCCAACGCCGCGCGACGCGTCGCGCGTCCGGTGCCTCACCTCACCGGTTGCTCTGACGACGGAGGCCGGCCGGCTCGCTCAGAGCGGCGACGACATCGTCGAAGAGGCCGTCGCCCCCGACCGTGTCGAGCGTCTTCCGTCGCGCGAGGAGGTGCACGGTCGCGCGCGACCCAGCCGGCCTGGCGATCTCGACCATCTCCGCGACCGATGCGCTGAGCTCCGCCTGGGCCTCGACCGGCAAGATCGCGGCGAAGGCACCCGATGCGACCGCGCGGGCGGCCTGCGGGAACGTCTCGCACTCGAACGCGACCGTGGGCGTGACCTTCGCCATTCGGCAAGCCATCTCGTGCGGACCGCGCTCAGACGAGACCACCGCGAGCGGGCCGCCCTGCAAGAGCCTTGCGAGGTCCAGGCCCTCCGTGCGTCGCGCCCGGGGCACGAAGAGGGCGAATTGTCGCGTCCCGAGACGCTTTGTCTCTAGCCACTCGGGGTACTGATCGCCCTTCTTGCGAGCTCCGATGCCGAGGTGCGCACGACCCTCGACGACGTCGTCCATCGGAGCCGCCGAAGCCCGCAGCGTGAGCCGCACCCGCGGCCATTCCTCGAGGAATCGCCGCAGTCTCGGGATGACCCGCCACGAGAGCACGCTGTCGCCCGCCACGAGCGTCAGGTCGATCGGCGCATTCTCTCGCGGGCGCAACGCCGCGAGTGATTCGCGCCAGTCGTTCGCCGCGGTCCACAGCGTGCGGCCTCTCTCCGTGAGGCCGAACGCACGCCCTGACCGGTCGAAGAGCGTGGTGCCCACCGCCGCCTCGAGCGCCGCGATCTGCCGGCTGTACTGGCTCCGCGCGGGGTACTGCGAGGTCATCTGGATCCGCCCCTGGTCGACGCCCGCCTGCACCGCCTTTGCGATCCCCGCATGCTCGGCGACGGCGAGGAAGGTCTCGATCCGCTCCATCGTCACGCCCCGAAGGCCCTCGATAGCAAATGTCTTTGGCGTCATTGACCTCACTCTTTCACGCATCGCAGGGTCATGTCTACCCGGTCAGGCTCCGGACATGACCGACCACCACTCCAGGCTCACCGTCGTCTACTCCCCCAGCATGGTCGCCAACGCGGCCTCCTATTCGCCGAGCGCCAGCAAGCCGGCGGCCGTCGTCGCCGACTGGCAGGCTCACGGCCTGCCGCTGCGCCTCGTCGAGCCGACCCCGGCGACCGTCGATGAACTCTGCCTCGCCCACAATCGGGCCTACGTCGAAGGCGTCCTCGCCGGCAGCCAACACAACGGCTTCGGCAACACGCGGAGCGACGTCGCCGCATCCTTGCCCTACACGAGCGGCGCGATGCTCACGGCGGCGCGCCTCGTCCTTTCCGAGGGAGGCGCTGCCTGCGCCCCATGCTCAGGCTTCCACCACGCTCGCTGGGGTGCCGGCGGCGGATTTTGTACCTTCAATGGTCTCGTCGTCGCAGCGGCCGCACTCCGCGCCGAAGGCGTGGCGCGGCGGGTCGCGATCCTCGACTGCGATCAACACTACGGCGACGGCACCGACGAGATTCTCTCGCGGCTCGGCCACCCTCGATGGATTCACCACTTCACCGCGGGCCGCGAGTTCGACGCGCCCTCGCAGGTGCCTGCCTTCTTCGAGCGACTCGAGCGCGAACTCGACGAGGCCGCACGCTGCGACGTGGTCCTCTACCAGGCCGGCGCGGACCCGCACGTCGCCGACCCCCTCGGCGGCTGGATGACGACCGACGAGCTCCGAGCCCGCGATGCCTTCGTCTTCGAGGGCCTTCGAGCTCGCGGTGTGCCGCTCGTTTGGAATCTCGCGGGCGGCTACCAGCGCGACGCTCGCGGCGGTATCGAGCCCGTGCTCGAGGTCCACCGCCACACAGCGCGCGAGCACCTCCGTGTCTACGGTCCCGCCTCCGCGTGAGACCCTCGCGGAGCCGCTGGCCTCGATCTTCCTCGACCGAGGTTCGGGGCCAGCGCCAAGCGCGGGACGTTCGCGCACCGCTGAGTCGCCCGCGCTCCTGGGCGCACGGAGGCACCGCGTGTCTGTCCGACAAGCAGCACGATTCCCCCGTGCCCACTCGCTCGCCCTGCGCCGGCAGATGCGGTTCCCGACCCGCGGCATCCCTTCTTCGAGGAACCGCGTATCCAGACTCAGGCGATGCGTGGACCCGCCATGGTCGCGAGTCGTGGACTTCCATGAGTGATCGGTTAAAGCGCGCGCCTTCGAGAAAGCTTGCTCTTCGCGCGGGCGGGGGCCTTCCAGCCTCGGAGCTGGTCGAGAATCGATGGCTTGCTCCTCCAGTTCGGGTCCTTTCCCATGTGCACG
>CAIKNO010000210.1 GCA_903828805.1 uncultured Sandaracinus sp.
CTCGCCTGGTCGAAGATGGCCCTCCAGCTCGCGGTCCTCGGGGTCGTGACGTTCGGCTACCTCACGTACGTCGTGCTCCCGCTCGGGGACGCGGTGCTGCTCGAAACAAGCACGTCGGCCCCCGGGCGCTGACGCCGCGGGGGTGCCGACGCCGGCCCGGAGCGCTCCGTCACGGCCACGGGCAGCCGTGCGGGCAGCCGTTCGCGTCGCCCGGAAGCGACGCGATCCACTCCGAGACGACGCGAACGCCCTCGAGGTCGATGACCTCGCTGCCGATCGGGGGCATGGCGTCGGTGCGCGCGCGCGTCTGCATGCGCAGGAGCGAGACGCTGAGCTCGGGGTGGCCGGGCGCGACGCGCAGGTTGGCGACCTCGCCGCCCGACGACGTCGTCGACCAGACCGAGCAGCCGCACACCGACGTGCGATACGCCGGCGTCAGGGTCACGTCGTCGGTCGCGCCCACGGTCTGCCAGTAATCGAGCCCGTGCTCGGGGGCGGGCCCACCGTGGCAATTGCCGCAATTCGCATGGAGGTAGCCGAGGGCCGCCTGCGCGGTCGCGTCGCCGGGCAGGCGCGCGGTGCTGGGATCGATCGGGGTCGTGAGCCAACCCTCGGCGTTCAGCGCCGCGAGCGTCACGCCGCCCTCGTCGTGCGCGAGCTGCAGCGCCGAGAAGCCGTCGGCCGCGTCGTCCTGCGCCACCGAGTGGCACCGGATGCAAGCGGCGCGGGTCGGGATGTCGTGCGTCGTGCCCCAGCACGTCCACGGCGCCGAACGCGCCCACCTCGGAGACGGAGTTCCCGTCCTCGCTCCAGAGGTACGAGACCATCCGCCAACTGCTCGGACCCCGCGAAGGTGCGGTCTTCTCGAGCAGGCGGGTCTCGAGCCTGCGGCCGTCGATCGAGAACGTCTTGTAGAGGCGCGTACCGACCGGGAACCCCCAGCGATCGGGGTTGGTCGTGTCGATCTGCGAGCCGGGCGGCAGGTACACGAAGCGCTCCTTGTCGGTGGCGTCCGACCAGAGCGCGTAGCGCGGATGGTAGGGACGCACGCCGGGCGCGAGGGCGCTGCACGACCCCTCGACGTAGAGACCCGGCGGGCCCTCGCAGCGGACCGAGGCGTCGACCGGCGCGTCGGGGGCGGCGTCGACCGGCGCGCCCGCGTCGAGTCCGGCGTCGAGGCCCAGCGCTGCGTCCCGTCCGGCATCGACTCCGGCGTCGATCCCGCCCGACGCGCCCGCGTCGAGTCCGGCATCGAGCCCCACGGACGCGTCGAGCCCCGGCGTCGCGGGTTCGCAGCCGGCGAGCAGCACGCACACGAGGGCCAGCAAGACGCGCATCCCACGACCGGGATGCCCGATCCGGCGGGGGTTGTCCACACCGTCGCCGCCGCGCGCGTCTCGGCACGGCCCCGCGGCGGGCCCGTGCGATCCCTTCCAACGAGGCGTGCAGGCTGGCATCCTGAAGGTCATGGGCTCGCCGCGATGGCTCGTCACGACCTTGTTGTTCGCCCTGCTGCCCGGCTGTCGCGCTGAGCCGGCGCCGATCCCCGACGGCGGGGGCCCCTTCGATGCGGGGGCGACGCTCGACGGCGGTCCTGCCCTCGAGGACTCGGGCCGCGTCGAGCCGGATGCCTCGACCACGACGTGGCCTCCCGAGCCCTGCGAAGGTCCCGGCTCCGTCGAGCGCGTCCCGTGCGGGCGCTGCGGACAGCGCGAGCGCACCTGCGGCGCGGACCGGACGTGGGCGTACGGGCCGTGCAGCGACGAGCACGGCGTGTGCGAGCCCGGCGACACGTCGGTCGTGGCGTGCGGTCGATGCGGCGAGCGGGCACGGTCCTGCGCGCACACGTGCGAGTGGCTCGCCCTCGGCGCGTGCCTCGGCGAGACCGGCGCCTGCGCCCCCGGCGAGACGACGCGCACGACGGCCGGTTGCCCCGCGGGCCAGGCGCGCGTGCGGACCTGCGGGGCCGCGTGCGCGTTCGAGGACGGGCCTTGCGAGGCCGCCGAGTGCACGCCGGGCGCGACGGAGAGCGCCGCGTGCGGGCGATGCGGCACGCAGACGCGCACGTGTGACGACGGCGGCCGCTGGCTCGATGGGCCCTGCGCGGGCGAAGGCGAGTGCATGCCGGGCGACACGCGCAGCGTGCCCTGCGGGATCTGCGGCGCGCAGGCGAGCGCGTGCGATGACGCCTGCGCATGGCGAGACACGGGGACGTGCACCGGCGAGGTGAGCTGCCCGCCGCCGCCGGTGCGTGCGTGCCTCGACGCCACGACGCTCCGCCTCCCCGGCGCCGCGGCGTGCGTGAGCGGCGCGTGCGAGTTCGCGGTGACGGACCGCGTCTGCGTGGCCGGCTGCAGCGCGGGCGCGTGCGTCGGCGGCGCACCGCTCCTCGGTGGGCTCGGCGGCGCGGGGGGATACGGCGCGTCGTCGTTGGGTTCGACCGACGACGGGAGCTCGCCCGCGATCGACCTCACACGCCTCGCGCCGACGGGGCTGCGCTTCTACGACGGCACCTACACGACGGCCTTCGTGAACAACAACGGCAACCTCTCGTTCGGCGCCGTGAACGGCGCGTACCGGCCCGAGGTTCCGGGGGGGGCCGTGCCGGTCATCGCCGGGCTCTGGGGCGACGTCGACACGGGGGGGGGAGGGCAGCCCGCGCGCAACGACGTCACGTGGGCCCTCGACGGAGCGCGCCTCGTCGCGACGTGGAACCGGGTCGGCTACTACCCGCGCCGCAACGATCTCGAGAACAGCTTCCAGATCGTGCTCACGCCCCGCGCGGACGTGGCCCCCGGCGACTTCGACGTCGAGCTGCGCTTCGCACAGTGCGAGTGGCACCCGACCGCCGCCGCCGGCGCCGTGGGCTCGGGCTTCGCCTCGGGCGACGGCACGCGTGGGCTCGCGCTCCCCGGCTCCGGCACCGTGCGGGTGCTCGACCTCTGCGCGACGTCCAACGTCGGGACGCCCGGGCTCCACCGCTTCGAGGTGCGCGGGGGCGTGCCCGTCGCTCCGTGAGACCCGATGAGGACGTTCCGCTCCGCCGCGACGTTCTCCCTCGCGCTGGCCGCCTCGGCCGGGTGCGTCACCGAGCCCGCGTGCGAGGGCGTGCGTGTCGAGGCCGTGTCGGCACCGGAGCGGCGGTTGATCGGCCCGGCGAGCGACTATCCGGCGGACCCCTCGCTCGGGGCGCGGTGGGTGGAGCTCGCGGCCTCGCAGCGGGCGCGCCGGCGAGCGGCCTGGGACGCGGTCACGCGCGTGCTCGCGCCCGTCCGGCTCTCGACCGCGACACCGCTCGGCGAGACGACGGTGCCCCGCTTTCGAACCTTCCACGATCGTGACGACGTCAACCGGGTCTTCCAGCACCTCTACGGCGCGCTCACGCCCGAGGCGCGGGCCGCGCGCGCGCGCTTCGCGGAGGGCGCGGTGGACGACGCCTTCGTGTTCGACACGACGTTCGTCGACACGCTCGGCACCTGGTCGCCCGAGCGCTGGGAGGCCTACGTCGCGTCGTTCACGAGCGCCGAAGCGGTGGCGTCGGCGGGCGGCCTGCGCCGCATCGGCACGAGCCCTTCGCTCACCCGGCACGTCGTCGAGAGCTACCCCGAGATCTTGCGCTGTCTCGAGCAGGGCGCGCCGGCGGCCGAGGTCCCGGTCGGCCCTCGCACGGACCGCCTGCTCCGCGCGCTGGTGTCCCTCGACGGCTGCGACGAGCGGCGCTTCGGCCCCTTCACGGTGCCGCGCGGCGACACGCTGCGCGCCTCCGTGTCGTCGTCGGTCGGCCGCGCGCACCTCGCTTTCGACTCGGCCTTCGACCCTGATCCGGGCCCCACGTGCGCGGCGTCCGACGCGTGTGAGGTGCGTGGTCCGGGGACGTTCACCGTGCGTGTCGCGGGCGAGGGCGCGCTCGACGCGGTCCTCGAGGTCGACCTCGACACGGTCGCCGCCCCGGTCGGGTGCCTCGACGGCCCGCTCCCGCTCGACGCCGTGTCGGTCGCGGCCGAGTGGCGACGCCTCGACGTCGATCGTCCGCTCCCCACCTTCGACACGTCCGCTCCGCGCCTCGCCGACCTGCGCGCGGCCGAGACGCCGACGTGGGGCGAGGGAGAAGGCCAGGCATGGCCCGGCCCCGACGCGATCTACACGCAGCGCCTGCCGGGCGGCGAGGTGTTCGTGCTCGCCGGTCTGCACGTGCGCACGCGCGAGCTGCCGCTCGGCCTCGACGTCACGCTGTGGTGGTCGGATGAGCCCGATGAGGACTTCGGCGAAGATCGACCCGCCTCGGTCGTCGCGCTCGGCGGTCCCTGGTCGCACTACAAGATGTGCGTCGCGGTGGAGCACACGGAGCTCGACGCCGACCCCGGAGGGGGCTTCTCGGGCGATGCGCCCTCGCTCGCGCGCGCGCTCGCTTCGGTGCACGAGGGGCACGGTGGGCCGACGTGGTGTTCGAACCCGTACATCGATGGCGCCCCCGGCCTCGCGAGGGGCAACTGCGTCGGCTGCCATCAGCATGCGATGAGCGGCGTGCGGCCCGGCGAGGTCGCGACCGAGGAGGCCCGGTTTCCCTCGGGCGGACGCCTGGCGCAGCGGAACAACTATCCGTCGGACGGATTCTGGGGCCTCGACGCGGGCGACTCGCTGGCCAGCGTGATCGCGGAGGTCGTGGCCTACTGGCGATGAGCATGGGTGCCCCGCGGTGCAGGCGGGGCCTCGGGTGGACAGCGATTCGAGAGCAGACCAGGAGTGAGCACATGCAGTTCCGCGTTGGACACGTGATCTTGGCGCTGTCTCTCGTCGCGTGTGGCGGGGACGGCGGCGGCGCGCCCATCGATGCCGGCGACGCGGGCCTCATCGACGCCCCATCCGGGGACGCGGGCCCCGTGGACGCGTCCTCCGTCGACGCGGGCGTCGTCGACGCGGGGCCAGAGCGCGCGCCGATCCTCCGCCGCCCGGTCGCCCTGCCCGACGACGAGCTCGCGCGCGCGGCGCTGCGCCTGATGGGGGCACGCGAGGCCGGCGGTTCCGGCAGCTGCCACGACTGCCACGGGATCACGCGCGCGAGCATCGGGCACTTCCGCGCGCTGAGCGACACCGCGTGGTCGACGTGCTTTTCGGACCTCGAGGTCCGGACGCAGGCCGCGGCGCAGGCCGTCGTCGCGTGCTTCCAGGACCCGGCGCGCCGCTACCACACCGCGAGCCTCGGCGTGTTCGCCACGGGCGCGGGCTTCGAGTGGTTCCGCTTCGTGTTCCGGCGCGCGTTCGGCGCAGGCTGGGAGGCCGAATACGAGCGGTTCCTGCAGCGCGTGCGGCAGCCTCCCTTGCCCTACGCCGAGTTCTCGCAGGACGAGTTCAATGTCCTCACCGAGTGGTTCCTGCGCGGCACGCCCCAGGTCGATGCCGTGCTGCCGCCCCCCGACGGCCCGGGCATGTGCACGGGCTACGTCGACCTCTCGGTCGCGTCGATCGTGGCCGACGGCGCCGCGACCGGGTGGGGCGCACGCAACGCCGAGAACGGGATCCTCATGCACGGCTGCGCGGGCGCGACGAACCCGCGCGGCTGCCTCGCGGAGTACCCGCGCGTGACGAGCCGGGCCTATGGCGTGGGCTGGGAGACGCCCGGCACGCAGCAGCGCATCCTGTACGAGATCCCGTACTCGACGAGCTACTGGACCAAGAGCTCGGCCGACGGCCGCTTCGTCGCTCACGGCGGCAACGGCGCCGGCAGCGGCGCGTCGATCATCGACCTCGCGCGCGGCGTCGTCCTGCCGACCAGCGCCGCCTACGACCCGTCGTTCTTCCCCGACAACGAGGGGTTCATGTTCCAGGGCGCTCCGGGGGGCACCGCGCTCTGCCCGCAGTCGGTCCTCACGGCGGGGATGCCTTCGCGCATCACCTTCGCCGAGGCGGGGTGCTCGAACCCGGTGGGCGTGGGCCTCTACCAGCACGTCGGCACCTCGCTCGACGGCGGGGATCACTGGGTCGTGAACTCGGTGTGGGCGGGCGATCCGGGCGGTGGCCTCGTCGATCCGCCGGTCTTCAGCGATGCGGGCTCGTCGGTCACGCTGCTTCGCTACACGAACACGGGCACGGGCACGGCGTTCGAGGACGGGGGCCGCGTGTCGGTGGTGACGCCGTGGGAGGGGAACGCCGTCATCTCGCCGACGATGCGGCTCCTCGTGGGGCAGCTCGCGGACGCGTCGGGGGCGCCGCTCGGCTACGTGCTCCATCGCATCGATCTCACGCGCGGCGCGGACGGGCGCGTCACGTCGGCGGCGCTGCCGGAGATCGCGCGCTACTGCGTGCCCGGCGGCAAGGCGGCGTTCTCGCTCGATGATCGATGGCTCGTCACGCACCACCGCGCGACCGACGCGGACGCGGTCGACCTCGGCTTCACGGGCGCGGACGATCCGGCCTTCGCGGCCCTCCGCGGGGTGTCGAACGTGTACCTGATCGATCTCGTGACCGGCCGCGAGACCCGCGTGACGAACATGCGGCCCGGCCAAGAGGCGCTCTTCCCGCACTTCCGGTCGGACGGCTGGATCTACTTCATCGTGCGCACGGGCGCGCTTCCGGAGGTGCTCGTCGCGTCCGATGCGGCGCTCGTGCTGCGCTGAGCCCCGCGCCTCCATCGTCACGGTCGCCGTGGCGAGGACCACGGAGGCCGGCACCGAGCCTCGGTCGGTCGTGGCGGTGTCGACGCACGCGCGGCCTCGATGGGTGGTGGGCGAGGCTGGCATTTTGGTGGACGGACGGGGGCGGGGGGTGGCACAAACCGCGCGATGACGTCTGGTCCCCGCCTTCGTGTCGCAGCGCTCCCGGGCCACGCGTCGTCGTGTGGGAGCGGCCCGTCCACGTGAGCGCTCCGAGCGTCCCGTCGAGCCGTGCTCCTTCGAATCGCCCGCGCGTCGAGCATGCGCACGACGTCGAGCGCATCGGGGCGGAACTGCGGGACCGGATCGCGGGGTGGTTGACGCTCGTCGTCGGGGTCCTGTGCTTCGCGAATTCGCTGGTGATCGCGCTCCACGAGACGGGGGTCGCCCCGAGCGTGCGGCTCGCGGCGCTGCCGCACCCGTGGCGCATGGCGCTCGAGACGTCGGCGCTCGGCCTCGTGGGGGTCGCGGCCTTTGTCCCGTCGTGGAGCGGGCGTCGAAAGTCGCTCACCACGCTCTTCGCGTGTGGCTTGGCCACCCTCGTCGGGCTCGAGTCGCCGAGAGAGTGGTACGTCGGTCCCGTGCCGCAGGTCGTGTGGGCGCCCGTCCTCGTGGCGGCCGTGCTCTGCGAATTCCGATGGGTGTTCGTCTCCGCCGCGCTGGTGTTCGGCCCGCTGCTCGGGAGGCACGGGTTCGTCGGGGCGTTTGGAGAGCCGCAAGGGTCGGTGAACGTCGCCGCCATCTTCGGGCTCATCGCCGTGCTCCGCTGGCTCCACGACGCGGGCCTCCGCGAAGCGCAGGCCGTCCATTCCGAGCTCGTCGACGCCCTCCGACGCGAGGTCGAGTCGATGCGGGCGAAGGAGCGCGCGGAGGCCCAGACGGAGGCGAAGAGCAGCTTCCTCGCGGTCATGAGCCACGAGCTGAGGACGCCGATGAACGCGATCATCGGCCTCTCCGGGCTCGCGCTGAAGACACCCCTCGACGCGAGGCCCCGGGACTACCTCGAGAAGATCCAACGCGCCGGGGATGGGCTGCTCTCGATCATCAACGACATCCTGGATTTCTCGAAGATCGAGGCCGGAAAGCTGGAGTTCGAGTCGATCGAGTTCGCCCTCGACGAGGTCTTCGAACAGGTCGCGAGCCTGCTCGGCCTGAAGGCGGAGGGGAAGGGGCTCGAGCTGATCTTCCAGATCCCGCCCTCGCTGCCCGCGGTGCTCGTCGGCGACCCGCTGCGGCTCTCGCAGGTGCTGTTGAACCTCGGGAGCAACGCGTCGAAGTTTGCGGAGCGCGGGCAGATCCTGGTCGGTGTCGAGGAGGTCGGGCGCCAGGGCGCCGAGATCGAGCTGCACTTCTGGGTCGAGGACTCGGGCATCGGCATGACGCCGGCGCAGCTCGGGTCGCTGTTCCAGCGCTTTCACCAGGCCGACGCGTCGACGACCCGGAAATACGGGGGCACGGGGCTGGGCCTCGCCATCGCCAAGCAGCTCGTGGAGCGGATGGGCGGGCGCATCTGGGCGGAGTCGAGCCCGGGGGTCGGCTCGACGTTCCACTTCCATGCGCGCTTTGCGGTGCAGGAGGGGGCGTCCGACGCGTCCCATGCGCCCGCCGTGTCCCTCGCGGGCCGACGGGTGCTCGTGGTCGAGCGCCATCCGCGCATGCGCGCGGAGCTCGTCTCCGTGCTGCAGTCGATGGGGCTCGAGGCGCACGGCGTGACGCGCTGCGACGAGGCGGCTGCGCTCCTCGAGCAGGCCGCGCGCGACGCGGGGCCCTTCGAGGTGGTGCTGCTCGACGGTGTTCGCGCAGCGGAGGAGGGGCACCCTGCGCTCGAGCGGCTGGCCGCCGCGGGCTCGCCGATGATTCCGCGCCTCGTCTCGACCTTCCGCCTCGGCGAGGAGCGGGCGGACCCGGCGCTCGGGGCGGCGGGCGTGCACGTCCACGGGGGCCTGATGCTGCCGACCACGCCCAGCGCGTTGCGGCGGGCGCTCGGGCACGCGTCGGCGGGGGAGGTCGTGCCCGTCGTGCGGCGGGCCGAGGGCGGGGGCGACGACCCGTTCGAGGGACGAACCCTGGAGGGCGCGCGGGTCCTGCTCGTCGAGGACCACTACATCAACCAGGAGATCGCGGTCGCCGTGCTGACCCAGGCGGGCGTCGAGGTCGTCGTCGCGGATCATGGCCGCGCGGCGCTCGAGATCCTCGAGACGGATCAAGACTTCGACGGCGTGCTGATGGACGGACAGATGCCGGAGATGGACGGCTTCGAAGCGACGCGGGCGCTGCGCGCGGACCCCAGGTTCTCGTCGCTGCCGATCGTGGCGATGACGGCGAGCGCGGGGCGAAGTGATCGCGACGAGGCGCTGCGCGCCGGGATGAACGGCCTCGTCGGCAAGCCCTTCGCGCCGCGGGATCTGCTCTCGACGATCGCGCGCTGGAGGGAGCCGCGGCCGGGCGATCCGGTTTGGCGCCGCGTGCGACCGCCCTCGCGGCCTTCGAGCCCGGGGGTGTCGGTCGCGCCGGGACGCGCACGGGCCGCGGCGTCCTCCGAGCAGGACCTTCAGGCTCTCGATCGAATCGATCTCGACGAGCTTCTGCCCGAGCTGCGCGAGGACTTTCGGGCGCGCTACAGGGACTTCGCCGCGGCGTTCGCGTCCGCGCGCCGAGGTCCGGATCGCGCCGGCGCGACCCGCCTCGTGCACAACCTGCGGAGCGTGGCCGCGTTGCTGGGCGAGTTCGATCTGGCGCAGCGCGCGGGCGCGCTCGAGGCGGCGTGCCGGGGCGAGGCGGACACCGCCGAGGTCGACCGGCTCGCGGCGGCGGTCGAGGTCACGCTCCAAAC